>CALJLC010000375.1 GCA_937982605.1 uncultured Gemmatimonadales bacterium
TCCCGCCAGAAGCGGCGTCCGTTGGGGTGCGCCGCGATCCGCAGCCCCGCGTCGTCGATCGAGCGATGGAAGGGCAGGCCGTGCAGCCGGTCGACGCTGTCGGGCTCCGAGACGTGGACCGTATCGACGTCGAGGAGCGTGGCGTGCCCGGTGAGCGTGGTGAGCTCTTCGGCCAGGATGACGAGCACGCCGCGCCGGTATTCGTACCGGGTCGGCTCCTCGGTGTTGTGGTCGGTGACGACGATGAAGTCGAGGCCGTGGGCGAGGGCGGCGTCGACGAGGTCGTCCACCGTGCCCCCGCCGTCGGAGCGCAGCGTGTGCATGTGGAAGGCCCCGACGAGCCCGGCTCCGGCGGCGGACGCTGCGCCGTCGACCGAGACGTTCGGGAGCAGCGCGGAGGCGGCACCCGCCACGACCACCCACCCCACGAGCACGATCGCCGCGTTGCGCAGGCGACGGCGGAACCGGGGGGACGGGGTCGGGGTCAACGGGCGCGCATCCTTTTCGAGCGGAACGATCGGGCCCGACAATACGCGGCTCGGCACGCCCTCACCACGCTGCGCTTCCCATGACCGTCCAGATCGGCGACCGCGCGCCCGACTTCGCCCTCCCCCCCGCACCGGGCCCCGAGACGGTGAGCCTCGCGTCCTTCCGCGGGGAGCAGCCCGTGGTGGTGCTCTTCTTCCCGCTCGCCTTCAGCCCGCACTGCACGGACGAGGTATGCTCCGTGGCCGAGGACTGGGGGCGCTGGGAGGCGCTCGGGACGGAGGTCGTGGCGATCAGCGTCGACTCGCCGTTCGTCGTCCAGAAGTTCGCGCGCGAGACCGGGGTGCCGTTTCCGATCGTATCGGACTTCAATCGCGAGGCCGCCACGGCCTACGGTGTTCTGTACGAGAACTACTGGGGCCTGAAGGGCGTGGCCAAGCGCTCCGCGTTCGTGATCGACCGCGAGGGCGTGGTCCGCTGGCGTTGGGTGAGCGAGGACGACTCGGTCCAGCCGCCCTTCGAGGAGATTCTCGGTATCGTTGGGGGTCTGCGCGCGGATTGAACCCGTCAACGAAGTCGCCCCCGGGGCTGTCCGTGTGTGCGTCAGGAACACCATCGCCCAGCCACATGATCTCGATTCCCGCTCGCCGCTCCGCGTCGGCGCTCCTGCTCGTCTCGCCCCTCGTGCTCCTCGCGGCGCCCGCCGCAACGGCCGCACAGCAGGCCAACGACACGCCGGCCGCGGGCTCCGCGCCTGTGGCGGCACCCGTGTCCCGCGCGCATCGGACCGACGCAGCGCCGGTCGTCGACGGCGTCCTGGACGAGGCCGTGTGGATGTCGGCGCCGAGCATGTCCGACTTCGTGCAGCGGGAGCCGCGCGACGGGCAGCCCGCCACGGAGCCGACCGACGTGCGCATCCTCTACGACGACCGGGCCCTGTACGTGGGCGTGTGGGCGTGGGAGGGACACGTGCAGCAGATCGTGCCCGGTGAGGCGATCCGCGACTTCGAGGTCACCGACGCCGACGCCATCGTGATGGTCTTCGACACCTTCCGGGACGAGCAGAACGGCTTCGTCTTCGGGACGACGCCGGCGGGGATCGAGTACGACGGGCAGGTCGCCACGGGCGGCAGCGGCGGCGGGTTCTTCCTCGGCGGAGGGTCGAACAGCCAGCAGCGCTTCCAGGCCGGAGCCGGCGGGGGCTTCAACAAGAACTGGGACGGGAGCTGGGAGGTGGCCACGTCCCAGGACGGCGAGGGCTGGTACGCGGAGTTCCGGATCCCCTTCAGCACGCTCCGCTACGCGCCGGGCGACGCTCAGTGGGGCTTCAACCTGTCGCGTCGGGTCCGCCACCTGAACGAGGAGGCGTTCTGGGCCCGGGTCCCGCGCGAGTTCAACCTCTACCGGCTCGACTACGCGGGTGCGATCGACATCGAGGCGCCGACCCGCCTGAGCGCCACCGTCACCCCGTACGTCCTGGGGTCGACGGCGCGCGACTACGCGGCCGGCGACGCGGCCTTCTCGGAGGATGGGGAGGTCGGGGGCGAGGCCAAGATCCAGGTGACGCAGGGGCTGACCGTGGACCTGACGGTCAATACCGACTTCGCGCAGGTCGAGGTCGACGACGCCCAGGTGAACCTGACGCGCTTCCCGCTGCTCTTCCCCGAGAAGCGGCCGTTCTTCCTCGAGAACGCCGGCTTCTTCACGGTCGGTGGGGGCGGCGCGGACCTCTTCTTCAGCCGCTCGATCGGGATCGAGGACGGATCGCCGGTGCCGATCAAGGGCGGCGGGCGCATCTCCGGGCGCGCCGCGGGGCTGAACGTCGGTGGGCTCTACCTCCAGACGGACGGGACGGTGCCGGGCGCCACGCGCAACGCGTACGGCGTGGCCCGGGTGGCCAAGGAGCTCCCGAACCGCTCCCGCATCGGAGCGCTCTTCACGGATCGGCGCAGCAACGTCGACGGCGACGAGAACCAGACGTACGCCGTCGACGGCCGGCTCGGCATCGGGGAGCAGATCACCGTCACCTCGTACCTCGCCAAGACCGAGACGCCGGGCCTCACCTCGTCGGACGTCGCCTGGGACGTAACCGGCGAATGGACCTCCCGGTCCTTCCGGTCGAACGTCACGGTCCAGGAGATCGGGGAGAACTTCAACCCGGAGATCGGGTTCGTCCCGCGGAGCGGGCACCGCTACTACCAGCTCTTCGGGATGTACTACATCCGCCCCGGAAGCGTCTTCCGGGAGCTCCGCCCGCACGTCTCGTACTTCACGTACCGGAACCGCTCCGGCCTGGCCAACGAGGGTTTCGAGATCTCCTCCCGGCTCCACGTGGACAACCACTGGCAGTGGGACTCGGGGATGGAGCTCCACACGGGGGCCAACTGGAACCGCGAGGGGCTGTACGAGCCGTTCGAGATCCGGGGCGTGGTCAACCAGCTCGGGCTTCCGGTGATCGTGCCGGCCGGCATCTACGACGGGTGGGAGGCGCAGCTGGTCTTCTTCACCGACCAGTCCCGGATGCTGTCCTTCAACTCGCGGGTGAACTGGGGCGCCTTCCTCTCCGGCGACAAGCGCACCACGAGCGGAGACGTGACCCTGCGCTACGGGGATCGCTCCAGCGCCACGGCGGCGGTGTCGTACAACGACGTGAGCCTCCCCGAGGGCGAGTTCACCACGCTGCTGACGAGCCTCAAGCTCGGCTACTTCTTCACGCCCCGGATCTACATGCAGGGGCTGGTGCAGTACTCCGACCAGGTCGACACCTGGTCGACCAACCTCCGCTTCGGGTGGCTGAACACGGCGGGCACGGGCCTCTTCCTCGTCTACAACGACGTACAGGGCTTCGACACGCTGGAGGGGCCGCAGGGCCGCTCGCTCTTCATCAAGTACACGCGGCAGTTCAACGTCTTCGGCTTCTGAGGGCGTTGACACCGCAGGGGCACCCGGGGGTATCGTTCCCGCCATGAACCCGCTCCACCGGTCGACGAGGCGCGCCGTCGCCGCGCCGCTCACCGCGCTGCTGCTCACGCTCAGCGTCGCGGTTCCGCTCGTCGAGCGCGCCGATCTGGGGCACACGCCGGTCGTCGAGTCCGAGCACCAGCCGGGTAGCTGCCCGACCCCACACGACCACACGGTCTGCACGCAGGTCGGCGCCAACCACGCGGCGCCCGGCTCGCACGCCGCCGAACGACCCGTCGAGGTCGTCCGCCGTGCGGCCGCGACCACCGACGCCGAAGAAGCACGCGACGCGCGCTCCTCACTCACCAGGAGCGCGCGGGCACCTCCTTCGATCTGACGTTCCTTCGCTTCCGGCGCGACCGCACGTGGCGGTCCGCTATCCGAACGTCACAGGCCGGCCGCGATGCCGGTCGCCAATCGACAGGAGATCGATCCGTGCAGCTTTCTTCGCTACTGGCCCGCACATCGGGTGCGCTCGCCCTCCTCGTGGCCGTTGCGGCCGCGATGGGACCCGCCTCGGTCGGCGCCCAGGAGGGCATCATCACCGGCGTAGTCCTCGTGGGCGAAGCCCCCGTGGGCGACGCGGATGTCGTCATTCCCGGCCTGGGCCGGCGCGTTCGCGTCGACGGCGCCGGCCGCTTCACCTTCGAGCGAATCCCTCCGGGCCGGTACGTGGTCGAGGCCCAGAGCGTCCGCTGGGGCCGCGGCCTGGAGTCCGTCGACGTCGCCGCGGGAGCGTCGGTCGACGTGACGATCCGGGTGGAGGCCGTCTTCCATCTCGACGAGATGATCGTCTCGGCGGGGGCGGGTTCGACCCGTCGCTCGGAGGCGTATCAGCCCGCGAGCGTCATGACCTCGCGCGACCTCGTCATCGGCGGCGAGGCGTCTCTGGGCGAGACGCTTTCGCGTGAGGCCGGCGTCTCGTCCACCTACTTCGGACCGGGATCGAGCCGCCCGGTCATCCGCGGGATCGGCGGCGATCGCGTCCGGATCCTCGAAGGTGGCATCGGCACCGGAGACGCCTCGAGCACGAGCCCGGACCACGCGGTCGCGGTCGAGGCGCGTAACGCGGAGCGGATCGAGGTGATTCGCGGGCCCGCCACGCTGCTCTATGGCAGCTCGGCCGTGGGTGGCGTCGTCAACGTGCTCGACGACCGGATCGCTCGGGAGCCTCCCACGCAGCCGTTCTCCGGGTACGTGGAAGGCCTCGGTGGCACCGTCGCCGACGAGCGCACGGTGTCCGGCGCGGTGAGCGCCGCCTTCGGGGCCTTCGTCGTGTCGGGCTCCGGCCTCTACCGGGACTCGAAGGACTACGCCATCCCGGGATTCGCCGAGGCGTTCCCGGAGCCGGGGGAGGAGCTGGAGGAAGGAATCCTCGAGAATTCGGCGGTCTCGAGCTCGCGGGCCAACGCCGGTGTCTCGTGGGTGACGGAGCGTGCCTATCTCGGCGTGGCGTTCACCGCCCAGCGCTCCGACTACGGCGTGCCGGGTCACGCGCACGAGGAGGAGCCGGTGCCGCCGCCCCCGGGGCCGGAGGAAGAGGAGTTCGTCACGATCGACATGGAGCAGGACCGCGTCGACTTCGAGGGAGCACTCCGCTTCGGGGCCGGGGCCGTGCGCAACCTGAAGGGTCGCTTCGGGTTCACCGACTATCAGCACGTCGAGCTCGAAGGCGAGGAAGTCGGAACGCGCTTCTTCAACGACTACCTCGAGGGCCGGCTCGAGAGCGAGTTCAGCTTCTCGGACCGCACGCAGGGGGCGGTCGGCGCCCAGTTCTCGACGCGCGACTTCGAGGCGATCGGCGACGAGGCCTTCGTCCCGCCTTCGACGACGCGTTCGACCGCGCTCTTCGGTTATGAGGAGATCGAGCTGAGCGAGGTGCTCAGCGTCCAGGCCGGTCTACGCTGGGAGCGTCAGAACGCCGAGTCGCCGGGCGTGGCCGACCGCGTCCAGCACGGCTTCTCGGCGTCGCTCGGCGCGAACTGGGACGTGCACGAGCTCCTGAGCCTGTCGTTCTCGGGCTCGCGCTCGACCAAGCTGCCCAACGCGGAGGAGCTCTTCTCCGACGGGCCCCACGCGGCCACCCGGGCCTACGAGATCGGGGATCCGACGCTCGACGTCGAGGTCGCGGTCGGGCTCGACCTCACCGCGCACCTCCACGCGGAGCGCTTCCGGGGTAGCGCCTCGGTCTTCACCACGGGCTTCAGCGACTACATCTACGAGGCCGCCACGGGCAGCGAGCGGGACGGCCTCACGGAGTACCAGTACACCCAGGGCGACGCGCGATTCACGGGCGCCGAGCTGGAGGCCGAGTTCGACATCGTCGAGAGCGACCCTTCGTCCGGCGGCGCGCATGTCACGATCGACGCCCTGGCCGACTTCGTGAACGCGAAGCTCACCGACACCGACGAGTTCCTCCCGAGGATCCCACCGATGCGCATCGGCGGCGGGCTCAGCTTCCGCCAGGGCGGATGGGTCGCCCGGGCGGGGGTCCGTCACTCGATGAAGCAGGACGACCTCGGACCCTTCGAGACGTCCACGCCCGCCTACACCCTGGTCGAGGCTTCCGTCAGCTACCGGCTCTTCACCGGCGGCCTGTTCCACGACATCTCGCTGGTGGGATCGAACCTGACGGACGAGCAGGCCCGCATGCACACCTCGTTCCTCAAGGACATGGCGCCCCTGCCCGGGCGTGAGATCCGACTGATCTACCGGCTGAACTTCGGCGGGTGAGCGCGGGGCGGTGCCGGCGCCGTTGTTGCGCGCCGGCCGCGCCTCCGTAGTGCCCGGGCCGCGTCGCGAGGGTCGACACCCGTCCGCCGCCTGTCGGAGCGTCGACGACCTGAACGCGGACGGGGCCGCGATCCGCGGTCGCTCCACGGGGAACCGGTCCAACCCGGTCCGCCCTCGCGCGCTTCAGGAGATCGGACGCGTCCTCTTCTTCACCATGAAGAGCCCCTCCTGCATGCTGGTGACGAGGATCGTCCCGCTCTCGAAGAAGGGGTAGGTGCTCCAGGCGCCGCCGAAGCCCGGGCCGCTCCCGTACGGCGCGGTGTCGAACATCCCGACCTCGACCGGATTCAGCGGATCGGACGTGTCGAGAATGTGGAGTCCGTACTTGTAGTTGGCCTGGTACGTGAAGTCGCCCTTCACGTACAGGTTGTGCGCGCTGGCCGGGAGCGTGCCGAAGAACTCCCGGGCGAGCACCGGATCCTCCAGGTCGGCCAGGTCCCAGACGAGCGTGCGCGTCGTCTCGACGTTCCCGGCGATCACGTCGCTCTCGTCGTCCATGATGAAGTAGCGATGGTCCTCGGTCAGCCACCCCTGGTGCATGTACGCCGGGTTCGGGTGTGAGGCGTTGGAGAGCTCGACGGGGTTCGCCTTGTCCGTCACGTCCGAGATCTGGAAGAGGCTGCCCGACATGCGCAGGCAGATCTCGCGGCCGCGATACGCCTCGTCGGGACCGCGGTAGAGGACGCACTGCGCGTCGTGGACGTCCCCGGGCTCGGAGCAGCCGGCGAAGGTCGGGTCGAGCGGATCGTTGATGTCCACCATGTGGAGCCCGGCGCATCCTCGGCTCGTGAGGTAGGCGAAGCCGGTCTCCTCGTTGATGATGACGTTGTGGGTGCTCTCGACGACGTTGAGTCCCTCGCCCCGGTAGAGGAGGTCGGGTTCGAAGAGGACCGGCGGGTCCGCGACGTCCCTGAGTCGCGTCAGGTCGAAGACTTGCATCCCGTGCGCGCCCGCGCCGTCCGCGACGATGAAGGCGTGGTCCTGAAACGTCTTGATGTCGCGCCAGAGTTGGGACCGGGGCGTGTTCGGGGTCTTCGGGAGGTCACCCACGAGCAGGGGCTGCGTGGGGTCGGTGATGTCGATGAAGGACGTGCCGTCGTTGCGGCCGACGAGGGCGTACTCCCGCCCCGTCACGGGGTCGGTCCAGCCCCAGTTGTCGTTGGCCCGGACGCCGCGCGCGCGCTCGGGCGCCGTCAGCATCGCGGCCGGTACGTAGGCGTACAGCTCGATGTCGCTGCAGTCGAACTGCTCCACCGAGCCGTCCGCGCTGCACCGGCGCTCCTCTCCGGTCATCGCCGCCATCGCGTCGGGCGGGCTCAGGAGGAGGTCGACCTGCTGCCACGCGCCGCTTCCGTCCCGCTCGTACACGAAGACGCCCCCGGCCTGGTGGTCGAGCCCCGAAGCGGTGACGGCGACGACATCACCGCCTGCGACGACGCGGTGGCCGAAGGAATCCTCGGTATTCGTCTCCTCCTCGGTGAAGCGGAAGGTGCGCACCTCCGCGTCGGAGAAGACGAACGCCATCCCGGTCTCGATGCCTCGAGCGACCGGCGCTCCGATCCAGACATCCGACCCGGCGAGCGCAACGGCGTTGCCGAAGACGTCGCCGTCGTCTCCTGCCGGCGCGTCGATCCGGCTTGGCTCCGACCAGCCGTTCCCGTCCGCGGCGCGCCGGTACAGGTACGCCGCGCCGAAGCCGAGGCCGGCGCCCGGCGCGCCGACGAGCACCCGGTCCTCGCCCATCACGATCGCGGAGCCGAACGACGCCTGCGCCTCCGCCTCCACCGCGAGCTCGCCGGACGGCTGCCACGTCCCATCCCGAAGCCGGTACTCGAAGACCCGACCGGCGGCCACGGCCGCCCCGTCGGCGGCGAGCGGCGCGCCCACGAGCGCGCGATCACCGTTCATCGCGATCGTCGCACCGAATGCGTCTCCGCCTGTGGAATTCGGCGCCGTGAAGCGCTGCGCCTCGGACCAGCGGCCGTCCGGTCCACGCTGGTACGCGTAGACCATGCCCGCCGGCGCCGCCTGAGAGGCCTCGTCGCTCCGGCGACGAAGACGCAGTCGGCTCTGTTCGGTCTGCACCCCACTCTGGCCGACGAGGAGCCAGTCACCCGCGGCCGCGATCGAGAACCCGAAGTCGACCCCGCAGTACCCGTTGTAGTTGCAGCCCGGGTCGAGCGTCTCGAGCGCCTCCGTGTCGAGCACGGAAGCGTGACGCCACATATCGCCCGAACCCTCGAAGGCGTCGATGCGACCGTCGCGGCTCGCCACGAAGAGCGTGGTGCCGTTCGACGCGAGGAGCGCCCCGAAGCCGTCCGCCCGCTCGGCGTCGGGCGAGGTCAGCCGACCCGACTCCATCCAGGCTCCGCCCTGCTTCCGAAACAGGTAGACGGTGCCGGGCCGGAAGCTGTTGTTCGGCTCTCCGACCAGCAGCGCGTCTCCGTCGACGAGGACCGCGTTGCCGAAGGAGCCGGACTGCGCGCTGACCGGCGCGGCGAGCACGCCGACGATCAGGAACGAGAGAGCGAGGCGGGCGAGGGAGGGCATCGGGCCTCCGGGAGAGGGCAGGGGGTCGCGAGCGGAGCGGGTGCGCGAGGCGCCCTCGCCCACCGGTGGAGTAGCCTACGCGGGGGGCTCGTCCGCGACAATGCGCCGAGGGCACCGCGCGGTCGTGCTCGCGTGCGGGAGGAGTCCGGATCGCGGTCTCCGAGTCGGCGTCGCGCTCGCTTGCCGTGATCCGCCCGACCCGCGCAGCTTGCCGTGCCTGCCCCCCGATCCCTCTGCTCTGAGGCACCATGCCGCGCGCCACGCCCGATCCGTCTTCCGCGACGCTCACCCGCCGCGAGCTGCTCGCCGGCGCGACGCTCGGCGCCGCCGGGCTCCTCATGGACCCCGCGCCGCTGCGCGCGGCCGTCGTGGGGGAACGCGCCGTGCAGAGCCCGCAGACGCTCTTCACGAACACGACGGTGGCCAACGCGGACGCTGTCCAGCGCGACGTCGCGCTCGTGATCGAAGGGACGACGATCGCGGCGATCGGACCGACGGTGGAGCTGCGGGCGCGGTATCCGCGGGCCGACGTCTACGACGGTCGCGGGAAGGCGCTCCTGCCGGGCCTGGTGAACTGCCACGCCCACATGAGCGCGGTCGTCGCGCGCGGCTTCAACGAGGATTTCGGCTTTCCGAACACGGCTCGCCTGCCGCGCTCACCGGCCAGCCTGCTGCAGGGCGAGGAGCGGACGCTCATGGTGCAAGTGGCGGCCCTCGAGGCGATCCGCACGGGCACGACGACGATGGTGGAGAACGTCGGCGGCATCGCCGGCCACGCCGCGGCCCTGGCCGAATCGGGGCTGCGCTGCGTCTTCGCGGAATCGGTCCGCGACGCCGAGAACGTGCCCGGGCCGATGATGCCCGAGCGTATCGCGATGACGGAGGAGCCGCGCTTCTCGGCGGCACGGCGGGACGAGGGGCTGCAGCGCATCCACGACCTCTTCGCGTCGTGGCACGGTGCCGAAGGGGGACGCATCCGGGTGTTCCCCGCCGCCGCGCTCGTCGAGACGTCCTCCCCGGAGCTCTTACGCGCCGTGCGCGACTTCGCCGAATCGAACGACGTCGGCTACACGATCCACCTGAACCAGAGCCGTGCGGAGTTCGAGTTCATGGTCCGCTACCACGGGCTCCGACCCGCCGAGTACCTGGACGCGCACGGCTTCCTGGGCCCCCGGCTCTTCGCCGCGCACGCCCGCTACGTGAACGAGGCGGAGATCCGCCTTCTGGGCGACGCCCGGGCGACGATCTCGCACCAGGCGGCGATGGCGGCCAATCGGGGCGTGAGCCCGCCGATACCCGCGCTGCGCGAGGCCGGCTGCACGATCGCGCTCGGCACGGACAACAACACGAACGACCTCTTCGAGGTGATGCGTATCGCGCTCGTGACGGAGCGGATCCGGCGCAATCGCGACGGCGACGAGGTCCCCGGGCTGCAGCCCCAGCCGGAGGACATGCTCGCCGACGCGGCGAAAGGCGGCGCGCGTGCGGTTCAGCTGCAGGACGAGATCGGCGTGCTCGAGCCGGGCCGGAAGGCGGACCTCCTGGTCGTCGACATGCTGCGGCCCCATCTCGTGCCGGCCGGCCGCGTCCTGTCCGCGATCGTGCACAGCGGGCACCCGGGCGACATCGAATCCGTCATGATCGACGGGCGCTTCGTCATGCGCGACCGGACCGTGCTCACGATGGACGAGGAGGCGATCGTCCGGGAGGCCGACGCCGTGGGCCGCCGGATCTGGGGAGAGATCCTCGAGGACGGTCCGTTGCCCGTGCCGAGGGTGACGGGCGGGTAGGGGCGCGCCTGCGAGAGCGCGGTCGACGCTCGAAGCATCGACCGCGGGTGCCGTGATGCGACGGAGCCGGTGTGGCGCGCCGGCACCGCCTCCGCGATGCTCGGGCCATGTCCACGTCAGACTCGGCCTCCGCGTCGTCCCCGCGCCTCCACCGCAACGTCTGGGTCACCAGCGCGACGAGCTTCCTGACGGACGTCTCGAGCGAGATGATTCTCAACGTCCTGCCGCTCTTCCTGGCGAACGTGCTGGGGGTGCGGATCTGGGCGGTCGGGGTCGTGGAGGGGCTCGCCGACGCCGTCGCGAGCCTGGTGAAGCTGTACTCGGGGTGGCTCGCGGATCGACTGCGAGCCCGCAAGTGGCTCGCGGTCGCCGGCTACGGAGTGTCGGCGGCGTCGAAGCCCTTCTACCTGATCGCCTCGACGTGGGTGCACGTCGCGGCGATCCGTGGGGGCGACCGTGTGGGCAAGGGGATCCGGACCGCGCCCAGGGACGCCCTCCTCGCGGATTCGACGACGCCCGCCCGGCGCGGCCTCGCCTTCGGCCTGCATCGGGCCGCCGACACCGGCGGGGCCGTGGTCGGTCTGCTGGTCACGATCTGGGTCGTCGGCCGAGTGCAGGGCGGAGGCGCGCTTCTCGCCGACGAGACCTTTCGCACGCTGGTCCTCTGGAGCCTCCTGCCCGCGGGGCTGGCGGTCGTCGTGCTCGCGGTGGGGGCGCGCGACGTGGTCCGCCGCGGCCAGGCGCGCGGCGCGCCCCGGGTGCGGCTCCGAGGCCTGGGTCGGCCGTTCGCGTGGTTCGTCGGCTGCTCGGCGCTCTTCGAGCTCGGGAACTCGGCCGACGCGTTCCTTGTGCTCCGGGCACAGGAGCGGGGCCTGGCCGTCGTGGAACTCCTATGGGTGCTAGTCGCGTACAACGCCGTCTACGCGCTCGTGGCGACGCCGGCCGGGTCGCTCTCCGATCGCATCGGCCGTCGCGCCGTCGTCATCGCCGCGTGGGGGCTGTACGCCGTCTGCTACGCGGGCTTCGCGGCGGCCGAGGGGTCGGGGCAGATCGTGGGGCTGTACCTCCTGTACGGCGTCTACCAGGGGATGGCGGCGGGGGCGGCCAAGGCGCTCGTGGCGGACCTCGTGCCGGATCACCTGGTGGCTCTCGCCTACGGCGGATACGCCGCGGCCGTTGGGATCGTGACGCTCCCGGCGTCGATCGTGGCGGGGGTGCTCTGGGAGGGCTTCGGCTCCTGGACCGGCTGGGGGCCCTCCGCTCCGTTCGTGTTCGGAGCCGCGACCGCGCTGCTCGCTTCCGGCCTCTTCTTCGTCACCGTGCGGCCGCCCGGCCCCGCGGCATCACCCGCCGCGGGACCGGCCGACCTCGACCCATGACCGTGCGACCCGAGGGCGCTCACTCCTCCCGGAGCGCCACCGCGGGGTCGACGCCGAGGATGATCCGGGCCGGAAGGTAGGCGCTCACCAGCCCGACGATGGCCACCGCGAGGGCCGCGCCGACGAGGGTGGGCGCGTCACGCGGCGCCACCCCGAAGAGGAGCGACTGCAGCAGCTCGCCGGCCCCGAGCGCCAGGAGCAGCCCGAGCGTCACGCCCCCCAGGACCAGGACGGCACCCGAGCGGAGCGCGTCGCCGATGATCTCGCCGTGCGTCGCCCCGAGGACGACGCGGATCCCGATCTCGCGGGCGCGTCGCCGCACCGAGTAGGCCATGACGCCGTGGAGCCCGACCGACGCCAGCGCCAGCGCCAGCACCCCGAAGACCGTGAGCAGGAAGGATGCGAACCGGGTGGCGGCGAC
>CALJLC010000376.1 GCA_937982605.1 uncultured Gemmatimonadales bacterium
CATCAAGGTGCAGGCCACCACGCGCTCACCGCGCGGGACGGTCTTCAGCTCCTTCTCCTTCAACGACGTTCCGGTGAACATCCTCACCGGCGCCGGCTACGACCCGATCACCGACACCGCCGAGCTGAAGGTCTGCCCGGTCCGGATCACCCCGTGCCCGGCACGGGGGGACGTGGCCGCGGACTGACGCCGATCAGTCGGTCGAGGCGCCGCCCGCGGCCGGCTGCGCCGTGGCCCCCTCGGTGGCCTTGACGTCCGCGACGACGGCCCGGAAGCCCTCGTCGTCCAGACCGACGGAGCGGGCGATGCCGTGGACGAGCTGCTGCTCCTCCTGGGCGAAGGCGCCGTCGGCCAGCGCGACCACGAGCGCGGCCTTCACGACCATGGCTCGGCCCGCGTCGTTGAGATGGGGTCCGACGTTCCGGAGCATGGCGTCCAGGTCCTGACCGCCGTACGCGGCGACCGCGGCGTCCGCGTTGATCTGGGCCGCCGTCGTCGGCTGACCGGTCATCTGCTGGAAGATCGAGGCGGCGGCCTCGGCCTCCTCGTCCTCGGCCGCGCCGTCGGCGAGCATCACCCGGAGCATCGACAGCTTCACGGCCTCGGCGAACTCGGCCTGGATCTGCTCACCGGACTTCTTGCCGGACCCCATTCCCCACGCGGTGACCATCGCGAGCCCGAAGAAGATCAGGTCCATCGGGGAGAAGCTGCCCGTGAAGCCACCGCTGGCGAACATGGCGCGCAGCTCCGGGAGGCTCGCCTCGACGTTGGCGGCCACCTCCGCCCGGCGCTCCGTGCGGAAGTCGTCACGCTCCTCCGGCGCCCACTCCGCCCATCTGCGCTCCGCTTCGGCCCAGACGTCGGGCGGATAGTCGCCCTGGCTCGCCGCGTTCGACGGGTCGGACCCCTCGGGCCAGGACACCGTGCGGCCCGCTTCCTCGAACTCCACCGCGATGTCGTCGGCCAGGTAGGAGACGACGAACTCCTCGCGCTCGAAGTCCGCGGTGAAGAGCTCGACGATCTCCTCGTCGGACGGCATCAGCGTCTGGACGGCCAGATACTTCCCGGCCACGATCGAGACGACCGTGATGGCGACCGCGAGCACGCCCGCGGCGGTCGGCGATCGACGTCCGTCCTCGTTGCCGAGTGCCACCGCGAAGCCGACCATCGCGCCGACACCCCACGCGATCCAGCCGATCTCGTACTCGGTGAAGTAGACCACGCCCGCCCAGATCAGGGCTCCGAGGGCTCCGGCGACGAGACCGTAGACGACGTCCTTCACGGCGCACCTCCTGCTGAGGACCGAACGATCCAACATGCCCGACCCGCAGCTGATCTGCCAAGGATTTTCCCCGGAAGGCCCGCGGGAAGCGGCCCACGAGCCGGTTGTGACGGTCGGCCCCCCGGCGATGTAGCTTAGGGGATGGCCAGCTTCCGCGACGACGACGAGGAGGGGATCTCCCTCTTCCCGATGTTCAACATCCTCGCCTGCACCCTGGGCGTGATGGTGTTCATCCTCGCGACCGTGGCGACGGTGTCGCTGGGCGCCGACAAGGCCGTCGAGATCGCCGAGGGCGTGCCCGTCGAGGTCGCGCCCGACTCGGCCGAGCAGACGATCCGCGACGCGGCCTTCGGGGCCCGCGACCGGCGGGACCCGCTCTGGGTCGAGTGGGACGGCGAGGTCCTCCTCGTCTACCCCTCCCTCGACACGGTTCGGGTGGAGCGCGACCTGAGGGCGATCGGGACGTGGCAGGAGACGTGGGACCACATCTCCGAGTCTCTCACGGCCACCCGGGTCGGCAACGCCGTCGCGCAGGCGGCGCTCGACTTCGAGAACCGCTACATCGTGCTCCTGGTCCGCCCGAGCGGCTTCGAGGAGCTCCTCGAGATCCGGAGCTACTTCGAGTTCCTCGGGCTCGACGTCGCGGTCGAGCCGCTCAACCAGGGGTGGCAGCGTGTCCGGGTCGAGGACGAGGGCGGCTGAGCGATGTATCGCAAGCCACGGGGATCGGACTCGCAGTCGATCCTGAACCTCGACTCCCTGATGGACATCCTTTCGTGCCTCGTCGGGGTCATGCTCTTCCTCGTGATCTACACGGTGCTCGAGCTCGGCGCGACGGCCTTCCAGGTGACGATCCCCGTCCCGCTCGACCGTCCCTCGGACAGCCGGCGGGTGCTCGTCCTCGCCAACGGCGGCACCATCCGCGTACTCGACTCCTACCGGCCGGTGGCCGACCTGACCACCGGGATCGAGGCGGTTCCACTGGCGCAGACGTACGAGTACGTGCGCCAGGTCAATCTGAGTCCCCCGACGGACGCCCACTTCCGCTACGCGCTCGAGTACGACGAGGAGATGGGCCTGCTGCAGGGACCCGACTCGGCGTTCACCATCGAGATCGCGGAGCTCCCCGGGGAAGTCGGGGAGTCGCTGGCGGAGCTCGACGAGACGTCCGAGTACGTGCGGCTGCTGGACGAGCTCGACCCGGAGGAGGTGTGGGTCGAGTTCGGCGTCGACGGAGCGAGCCTCGACGCCTTCCGGCGGGCGCGCGACCTGGCGGAGCAGCGGGGCTTCGCCACACGATGGGCTCCACTCGTGCTCGAATTCCCGGTACGCTACACCTTCACACCGGAAGCCGATGGACCCGGACCCCGTGACCTCCTGTCCAAACCGCGAAGGTAGCCGCGCGTGACCCAGCAGTCAGACGCCGCCCCCACGGGCTCGCCCGACACCACCGACATCGACCTCGACGCGATCGCCGCCGAGGCAGCGGCGGCCACCGCGGCCGCCTCGGCCGGCACGCCCCCCAAGAAGCGCCCCGCACGGCGGCGCGGACCGCTCCGCACCGCCGCTCCCGTGCTCGCCGCCGTGGCGTTCACGACGCTCCTCGAGGTCCTCATCCAGAACTTCGCGGGAACGGAGACCTACCTCTTCCGGCTCTTCCGTCCCCCGGGCGGGTGGGTGATGAGCCTGGTGCCGGCGGTGATCTTCTTCCTGCTGGTCTGGACGCTCGTCGATCTGATGCTCAAGTACGCGGACGGACGCGCCAACGACAGCGACATCGAGCGGCGGGAGATCCGGCAGCTCCCGAGCCTCATCGCCACGGAGTCGATCGCCTCGATCCAGCGGCGCATCCTCATGATGGACAGCCCGGATCGTCCGGTGGCGCGCCGTCTCCTCTGGCTGCTCTACTACCTCGAGCACAACGCCGACGCGCAGCGCACGCACGAGCTGCTCCGACACCAGGCCGACCTGGACACCGAGACCGCCGCCGCCGGATACCGGACGGTGAAGCTCTTCATCTGGGCGATGCCGATTCTCGGCTTCGTCGGCACGGTTCTCGGCATCAGCCTCGCGGTCGGCGGCTTCTCGACGTTCCTCACCGCCGACATCGACATCGACGACGTCAGCGTCGTCACGCAGGAGCTGGGGAACGTCGCGTCGGGTCTCTCCTTCGCCTTCGACACGACGCTGCTCGGGCTGCTCGCCGGACTGGTCGCCAATACGATCTCGTCGGGCGTGCAGAAACGAGACGAGCGGTTCTTCACCCGGCTCGAGGAGCTCGGGCTCTCGATCGTTGCCAACAGCCGCCCACCCGCCGAGAAGGGCGCCCTCATGGCGCCGCTCCCGAAGCGGAGCGATCCGCAGTTCGAAGCCGCGATGCACGCCCGGATGGAGGAGATCGGCTCCCTGGTCGACCGCACGCGCATGGTCATGCAGGGGCTCAGCGAAACGTCGGCGAAGATGAACGCGGGGCTCAACGACTCGATGCAGTCCGTGCGCGGGACGGTCGACGAGCTGGCGAAGAGCCTGGACGGGATGGCCGCGGCGCTGGCCGAGCACGCGCGCATGCAGGGCACGGTGGTCGAGACGCTCGACGCGGGCTACAAGCAGCAGGCCGACGCGCAATCGGCGGTGGCCGAGGCGCTGCACGCCGACCGTGCCGCACAGGCGTCGGTCGAGCAGGCCGTCCAGCGCCTCTCGGCTTCGATCGCGGCGTTCGGCGAAGGCCTCACGCAGCTGCGCGCGGAGCAGAACGCCCTCGCGCCGATCCTCACCAAGCTGGCCGGACCGCTCGAGCTGCGACTCGTGCCCGCGCCGACGCCCCCGCCGCCCGCGCAGCCTTCCGCTCCGGCGGCGCCGGTCACCGCCCAGCCTCCGGCGCCCGCGCCGCGCGCCGGCTCGCACTCGGGCGACTGATCGGTCGGGGCGCGGGGTCGACGGACCGGCGTCGGATTCCGACGCATGACTGACCGGGGCTCGCTCTCGGATCGCGGCACGCTGGCCGCGTCGACCCCGCTCCGGATCGATCACGCCGCGTTCCGCGAGGCGGTCGCCGACCACTACCATCCCGAGAAGAATCCGGGTGGAGCGCTCCCGATGAACATCGCCGAGAACCGCCTGAGCTGGCCGGAGCTCAAGGCGAAGCTCGAGGAGGTCGCGCGCTCCGAGCCGATACCGCCGTGGGTGCCCGGCTACACCTCGACGCTCGGGGCCCCCCGGTTCCGGGAGGCCTCTGCCCTCTATCTCTCGACGCACCTCACGGCGACGCCGATCGACCCCGGGACGCTGGCGCACTCGGCCGGCGCCACGAGCGTCATCGAGATGACCGCGTTCATCCTGGCGGAGGCCGGAGACGTGGCGGCGATCCCCGCACCCTGCTATCCCGTCTATCGACGGGACCTGGGCAATTTCGCGGGCATCGAGCGCCACGACCTGGTCACCCACCACGATCCGGCCGAGATCGCCGGAGGACCGGTGCTGAGCCTCGATCACCTGGAGCGGGCGCGCCACGACATCGATGCGGGACGGCGACGGCTCCGGATGCTCATCCTCACCACGCCGGACAACCCGACGGGTGGGATCTACACCGAGTCGACGCTGCGGGACGTGGCGGAGTGGTGCATGCGGAACCGCGTGCACCTGGTCGTGAACGAGATCTACGGGCTCTCTCTCATCGACACCCGGCACCCCACGATCCGGGACGACTACGTGAGCGACGTCCGCTTCTCGTCGTTCGCGCGGATCATGGCCGAGGCACGCTCGGACTACCTCCACCTCTGGTACGCGTACTCCAAGGACCTCGGCATCTCGGGGCTCCGCGTGGGCCTCGTGCACACCCACAACCAGGCCTTCCTCGACGCCTACAGGAGCCTGAACCTCACGCACGCCGTGTCCAACCACACACAGTGGCTCCTCGGCCGCGTGATCTCGGACACCGACTTCATGACCGGATACGTCGCGCGGAACCGTGAGCGTCTCACGGAGTCGTACGCCACGGTGGTGGCGGGCCTGCGCGAGCTCGGCGTGCCGTACGTGCCGAGTCGCGGGAGCCTCTTCGTCTGGATCGACCTCTCCGAGTTCCTGGGGGAAGACTCGGACGCCGGAGAGCTGGCCCTGTGGGACGACCTGTTCCGATCGAGCGGGGTGCTGCTCACGCCGGGCATCGGATTCGGGCATTCGAAACGCGGGCTCTTCCGAGTCGTGCACCCGTGCGTGGCACCCCACGAGCTGCCCGTGGCGATGGACCGGATGCGCGAGTGGGTGGAAGCGAAGCGTGTCGGAGGAGGCCCGTAGCACGCCGGCCGATCAGGGGCTCGGTCCGGCGATCCGCGCGCGCACCGAGTCGGCGAGGAGCCGATACGCCTCGGCGGTCAGGTGCATCCCGTCATCTCTGTACAGCGCCGCCAGCGGACGGCCCGAGCTGTCCAGGATCTCCCGCACGAAGAGCACCTCGTGCCCCGACTCGGCCAGCATCCGGTCGTGGACTTCGTCGAAGTCCCCGAAGATGAAATGCTGCCAGTTGCGGCCGTGGTCCGAGATCTCCGCGAACTTGAGCACGAGGAGGCGCGCTCCACGGCCGCGCACCTCGCGGCCCAGATCGGCCAGGAGCAGCCTCTGGATCTCGAGCCCGTTCCGCACGAAGGGGTCCTCGACCCGCCGCCGCCGGAGCCTGAGGTACTGGTCGCGGAGGAAGCCCGAGATGGGCATGACGCCCCAGCGGCGGTACGAGTCGAAGGCGTCGTACGAGCCGTCGTGGGCCCGGAGGTAGTCCAGGAGATCTTCCCATTGCGCCCGATCCGCCTGATCGAAGGGCGGCGCCGGCACCAGCTCGAGTCGTCCGTCCCGGTTCCGGAAGCCCGGCTTCAGGAACGGCATGAAGAGCTCGGTTCGGCTCCGGAGGGGCACGAAGAGGTTGGGCGCCGCCTCGTGGTCCGCGTGGATCCCGACGAGCACCACGTCCGCGTCGAGCTCCGTCAGGCGGTGGCGGTAGGCCAGCAGCGACTGATCGAGGGAGTGCAACATCGTGCCGTGGTTTATGGCGTGGACCTCCGCGCTCTCCAGGTAATACGCCAGGGTCTCGTCCGGGGCGGCTCGAAGCCCACCGTTCATGACGGAGCTGCCGAGGAGCAGAACCTGAAGACGGTCCGGCGCATGGTCGCCTTCCGGATGCACCCGGGCTCCCATCGCGTCGGTGAGCAGGTTGCCCGAAGCCGTGTCCGGGCGCATGCGCCAGCCGGCGGCCGGGTCCGGGACGACCAGCGCGGCTCCGCTACGGAAGCCCTCGATCACCTCGTCGTACGTCTCGTCGAGGTACATCTCGAGGAAGACGCGCTCGGGAAGTACCGCGGAGAGCAGCACCGACATGAGCAGGTCCGCCACGACCAGAACCGCGACACCGACGATCAGGCCCCGGAGATCTCGCAGTACCTCCGCGGGATTCGTCCATCGGGAGCCCCCGACCGGATTGCTCGCGGTCTCCATGTCAGAACTGGAAGTAGAAGAAGGCATCCGACGTCGTGCCGAATTTCACGATCGCCGTGAACATGGCGTAGTAGGCCGCGTAGCGAACGACCCGGGGCCAGCCGAACGCCTTCTCCTCGAGTGGTTTGTCGAGCGTGAGGATATCGAGGAGCAGCATCGGCAGGATGAAGAGCGCCACGCCGCCGAGGTCGGCGAAGAAGCCGGCGGAGAGCGAGAAGTCCGTGAGCAGCGCCCGGAAGATCGTCATCGAGTGGGTGAAGGTGCCCGAGCGGAAGAAGAGCTCGCCCACGAGAATCACGTGGTACATCCCGATGATCTTGGCCACGACGACGGCCGGACGGGGAACCCAGCCCGGTGCCCACGACTGCTTCTTGCGCTTGAACCGGCGCAGGAAGTTGCCGTACAGCGCGAGGCAGAGGCCGTGGTAGGCGCCCCAGAGCACGAAGCCCCACGCGGCGCCGTGCCATAGACCCATGATCACGAAGGTGACGACCGTCACCACCGAAGCGGGCAGGCTTCGATTCCCGATGCGCAGGAAAGCGAGCGGGTAGTACAGGTAGTCGCGGATCCACGTCGTCAGGCTGATGTGCCAGCGGTTCCAGTAGTCCTGGAGGTTCGTCGACAGATAGGGCGTCCGGAAGTTCTCCATCAGCTCCACGCCGAGGAGCTTGGACGTTCCCCTCGCGATGTCCGTGTAGCCGGAGAAGTCGCAGTAGACCTGGTAGATGAACGCGTATCCCCCGATCAGCACCTGGGCGCCGCTCGGGTCCGCTCCGGGCGCGAAGACCGGATCGACGATCGTCGCGAGGTTGTCCGCGATGAACAGCTTCTTGAAGAAGCCGAAGAAGATGAGCAGCACGCCCTGACGCATCTGCGTGGGCGTATGCACCCGCGGCGACGTGATCTGCGGCAGGAGGTTGCGGGCGCGCTCGATGGGTCCCGCGACGAGCTGAGGGAAGAAGGAGACGTAGAGCGCGTAGTCCAGGAAATCGTCGGTCGGCTCGACCTGCTTCCGGTACACGTCGAGCGTGTAGCTCATCGACTGGAACGTGTAGAACGAGATCCCGACCGGAAGCAGGATGTTCAGCCCCGGCCCCGTGAGCTGGACACCGAAGACGGCCACGAGAGCCGAAAGGTTCTCGAGGAAGAAGTCGAAGTACTTGAAGAAGCCCAGGACGCCCAGGTTGACGACCACGCTGACCGCGACGAAGCGCTGTCGCACGGCTTTGACGTCGGAGCGGTGGATGCCTCGGACGCAAAGGAAGTCGGTGACCGTCGTCAGGGCGATCAGGGACAGGAAGCGCCAGTCCCACGAGCCGTAGAAGACGTAGCTGGCCACCAGGAGCATGCGGTTCTGCGCCTTGTGGCCCAGCTGGATGTAGAGCAGGTACACCGCCACGAAGAACGCGACGAACTGCACCGAGTGAAAGATCACTCGTGGCTACCTGCCCGGCCCCGGCGATCGCAGCCGGAGGGTGGCGTCGGAGGGAGGGGTCACCCGGCTCGATCGGCCACGAAGGGCGCGAGCGCATTCACGGTGTCGAAGACCTCGACGGTCACGTCCGCCACGCCGACGCTGATGTCGAACCGCTTCTGCAGCAGCTGAACCACCGAGATGATGCTCAGCGAGTCGAGCAGCCCGCTCTCGACCAGGGAGAGATCGTCCGTCACCTCGATATCGACACCTGCATCGCGCAGGGCGTGCTGGACGATGTCGCGGATCTCGGCCTTCATGTCGTTCACCGGAGAGACCTCCTGGATCTCACGTGTGCGATCGGGTCATGCGGGCTGTCGTACGGCCGCCACCACGGACTCGGTCGGCCGCGGGTGGCTGAGGAAATCGAGCGGGCTGGCCGTCGGGCCGTAGGCGCCGCAGTTGAAGAACACCACCACGTCTCCCGGGCCGATCCCCCGTTCGCGCCAGACCCCCGTGGCCAGGACGTCCTGCGGTGTGCACAGGGGGCCCGCGATGTCGTACGGCCCTTGCGGCCGGTCGTCCCGCACACCCTCGAGAACGTCCAGCTCGAAGTTCCGACGGATGACGGTGCCCATTCCGCCTGCGAGCACGTAGTTGGCGTTGAGCCCCCCGTCGACGACGGCGAACCATTTCGTGGTCGCCTTCTTCACGTAGAGGACCGTCGTCGAGAAGATCCCGCTCTCCCCCACGAGGAACCGGCCCGGCTCGACGATCAGCCGGGCATCGCGCAGGACCTCGTCGTAGGTGCGGTCGGACAGGAGGTCCTCGACACCGCTCCCGAGCGCCGCAACGTCCAGTGGCTGCTGCCCGGGGAAGTACGGGATGCCCCATCCTCCGCCGAAGTTCAGCTTGCGCACCGTGCGCGCCACCTCGGACCCGAGCCCGGCGACCGCGTCGAGCAGGATCCGCATGTTGGCCACCAGCGCGTCGGCGCCGAGCTCCTGCGAAGCGAAGTGCGCGTGAAAGCCCGTGAAGTCGAGGTGGTCTTCTTGGGCGGCGATCGCCGACAGGGCGTCCGGTAGCTGCTCCTGCATCACGCCGAACTGCGTGTCTCCCGCCATGCGCATTCCGGCCCGGCCGGCCAGCGCCCCCGGGTTGAGGCGAATCCCGACCCGTGCCCTGCGGCCCTGTTCCCTGGCGCGCTCGGCCACCGCGGACAGCTCCTCGACGCTCTCCACGTTGATGGAGCCGACGGCCTCGGCGACCGCCAGGTCGATCTCCTCGCGGCGCTTGCCCGGCCCGGAGAACTCGATCTCCTCCGCGGCGATCCCCGCCGCCCTCGCCAGCCGGAGCTCGCGCCCGGACGCAACGTCCGCGCCGCAGCCCAGGCCCGCGAGCACCGACAGGACGTCGGGGTTGGGGTTGGCCTTGACCGCGTAGTGCACCTCGAAGCGATTGCGGGTGGCCGTTCTGACCGCCGACAGCTGACGCTCGACGATCTCCGGGAAGTAGGTGTAGCCGGGCGTACCGACGTCGCGAACGATGCTCGCGACGCGCTCGCGCGGGACCACCTCGTAGAACTCCTGACCGTTCACGCGAGCCCCGCGGGAGAGGAGACCGCGTCGGTGATCAACTCGGTGGTCGCCCGGAAGTCGACCTTCCCCGTTGCCGTGCGAGGCAGCACCCGAGTCACCACCACCTCCTCGGGGACCATGAACGCCATCAGGCGGCGGGCGAGGAACGAGCGCATCTCCAGCCGATCGAGGTCGCCTCCGGCCGGTACGACAGCGGCGACGAGGCGAGGCGTCGGACCGTTGACCAGGACCACGACCGCTTCGGCCACGTCCGGGTGCTCGCGCAGCGCGGCCTCGACCTCTTCCGGGTACACGCGATTCCCGCGGACCTTGAGCATCCGGTCCATCCGTCCCTGAAGGAAGAGGTAGCCTTCCGAATCGACGTACCCGAGGTCGCCGGTCAGCACGGAACGCCTCCCGTCGATGGTCACGACCTTCGATCGTGTGCCGACGTCGTCGCCGACGTAGCCGAGCATCGTCCCGACGCCCGAGTGGACCACCTGCCCGAGCTGGTCGGGACCGAGGAGTGCTCCGTCCTCCCCCAGGACGTCGACCCGGACGCCGGCGGGCGGGCGACCGACCGAGCGGGGTCTTGCCTCGAGCTCGTGCGGGAGGAGCATCCCGCTGCGGAAGGTTTCGGTCTGGCCGTAGGTCTTGAAGATCGACGCGTCGGGCGCGAGGCGACGCAGGCGCGACAAGGCCTCGGGGGCGAGGTCGCCGCCCGACACCGTGAGGTACCGCAGCCGAGCCAGAGCGTCTCTGACCTCGTCCTCGTCGTGCTCGAAGAGGGTCTGCCAGATGGCGGGGACCGCCGAGATCCCGGTGATCTCCTCGTCCCGGATGGCGTCGACGATGTCCTGTGCGAGCCACGAGTTCAGGAGCACCAGAGTGGCGGCGCTCGCCAGGCTCGACAGGAGCTGGTTGAATCCCACGTCGAAGGAGAACGGCAGCACGTTGAGAAGTCGGTCGTGCGGACCGAGTCCGTAGGCGACCGCCTCGGTGGCGATCCGTTTGCCAAGGTCCGCCGCTCCGATGGCCACGCACTTCGGAGTGCCCGTCGAGCCGGAGGTGAACAGGAAGCAGGACGCTCCCTCCGAATGGGAAGGCGGGTTCGCGTGCAGCGGCCCTGCCCCGGTCGGCGCCGGGAGCGTCCGGACGTGCGCGCCGCGCGTGAGGCGGCCGAGCATCGCTTCGTGAGCCGGGCTCCAGGGGCCCTCGTCCAGACGGAGGAGGGTGATCCCGCTCAGCAGCTCCGGTCGAGCGGCGAGCTTCAGGACCGCCGCGTTGTCGATCACGAGGCCACGGGCCCCCGCGATTCGCACCATTTGCGCGACCTGCTCCACGCCCGCCTTCGGACTGATGTTGAAGAACGGGATACCCTCGTGGAGCGCACCGATGACCACCGCAACGTGCTCGATCGAACGACGAGAGAAGACCCCGACCGGCGACGCTCCGTCGGCGATCGCGCGCAGCTCGGTCCCGGCCGTCGAAGACAGCGCCGCCAGCTCCGCGGCCCCCATCCGCCTCACGGCTCCACCCCGTTGGACCACGGCCGCCCGGCCCCCTTCCCAGGGCGACGTGTCGGCCAGGATTCGGGTGGGGGCTGGAGTCATTCGCGGACGAAGAGGCTGGGGGGGCCGGGGGGTACCACCCACCCGCGAATCGCCCGGGTCAGTCCGGTGATCTGGGGGGGCCGGTTGGCAGCAGGCCTGAGACACGGACCCTCTTAACCTCGGGCCGAGCCGGACCTCTCACTCCAATCGACATCGGCCTCAGTCAATTCGCAAGCGATGCGCGTCCGCGCCTGGCCCCCCGACTTGCCCACCTCCCCTCCCGGCAGCACTCTCACACCCTGCGCGACGGTCCGCGCCCTCCCGCACACCTCCCCAGGAGGCTCCATGCGTCGTCTCATGCTCGCTTCGGTCGGAATCCTGCTGCTCCCCGCCATGACCGCGGCCCAGACGGACCAGGCCGCCCTCGACAAGGCCCTGGCCCCGATGCCCGAGCGCGCCCGGGCAACGACGATGGTGATCCGCTGGAACGCCGACCACTCGTACGACGTTCTCCAGGAGGGCACCAACCGGATGGTCTGCTTCGACCGCTCCGACGAGCCGCGGCGGGCCCCGTTCGATGTGCAGTGCACCAGCGTCGGCAACCTCGAGCGGGTCGCTCAGAACCGTCGTGCCCGCTCCCTGCACCCCGACGACCGGGCCGCGGAAGAGGCCTGGCTCCAGGAGCAGGAAGAGGCAGGCACCCGCGTCCTGCCCGAATACGGCTCGCTCTGGATCGCGATGCGCGGCCAGGAGCGCGAGGGAGCCGGAATCCACACCACGATCGCGCTCCCCATGGCGACGCCCGAGTCGACGGGGTTCACCACGGATCGCTCCCTCGGAGGCGCGTATCTCATGGGCGAGGGGACGAGCACCGCCCACCTGATGATCCCGGGTCGCTGACGACCCGGGTCCTCTCCGATCGTCAGCGCGCGAGGCGCACCGGCATCGTCATCGCGCCGTTGCCGGCGACGTCC
This sequence comes from uncultured Gemmatimonadales bacterium, assembly GCA_937982605.1. Taxonomy (GTDB): domain Bacteria; phylum Gemmatimonadota; class Gemmatimonadetes; order Longimicrobiales; family Gaopeijiaceae; genus UBA2589. The sequence goes on from CALJLC010000376.1 coordinate 12,282, forward strand.
CACGCAGCGAAGCGGACCCACGCCACCCCGGTGGCGTCGAAGGGCACCGAGAAGGGGCGGGAGGCGAACGGGGGCCGCTCGCCCGCGCAGGCGACCCCCCGCCCCGTCGTCCGGCCG
>CALJLC010000377.1 GCA_937982605.1 uncultured Gemmatimonadales bacterium
CCGAGACGTGCAACTGACCCGTTAGCGGCGTGACCGGCGCGCCGGCGCCCGTCTGCGACGGAACCCGCCGGGGAGCGGGTGTACCCGGGCTCGAGGCCGTTCCCCGCAGCCCCCGCCCGCATGTCCGTCCCGGAGATCCGCATCCGGCGCCTGAACGGTGCCTCGCCACGCCCGTCGGGCGACCACGTGCTCTACTGGATGACCGCCGCCCGGCGCCTCTCGTGGAACTTCGCGCTCGACCGCGCGCTGGAGCTGGCACGGGAGGTCGAACGACCGCTCCTGATCCTGGAGCCGATCAACGTCGACTACCGCTGGGCGAGCGACCGTCATCACCTGGCCATCATCGACGGGATGGCGGAGCACGAGCACGCGCTGCGGGGAACGCCCGTGGCGTACCATCCGTACGTCGAGCCCGAGGCGGGCGCGGGGCGGGGGCTCCTCGAGGCGCTCGCCGCGGAGGCGTGCGCGGTGGTGACGGACGACTCGCCCCTCTTCTTCACGCCGTGGCTCCTGGACGCGGCGGGCCGGCTCGAGGGATGCGCGGTCGAGGCCGTCGACAGCTGCGGCCTGCTGCCCCTGGCCGCGGCGGACAAGACCTTCTCGAGCGCCTACCATCTGCGCCGGTACCTGCACAAGGAGCTGCCGGCCCATCTGGGTGACCGGCCGGAAGCGGAGCCGCTCGACGGCGTCGATCTCCCCGAAGGCGCGGTGCCGGGAGACGTCCTCGACCGGTGGGCGCGCGCGCCCGAGGAGCTGCTCGGCGAGACCGAGCGGCCCTCCCAGGAGGCGATGGTCGAAGCGCTCGCCGACCTCGACATCGACCACTCGGTCGGGCCGACGGGGTGGAGGGGCGGGCACGCCGCGGCGCGCGCGCGTCTGGACGCCTTCCTTGCCGACGACCTGGAGCGGTACGGAGAGGAGCGCAACGACCCCGACGCGGACGTTTCCAGCCGGCTCTCGCCCTGGCTGCACTACGGGCACCTCTCGGTGCACGAGGTCTTCGACGCCGTGACCGAGCGGGAGGGATGGAGTCCCGCGCGCATCGACCCGCCGCACGACGGGCGGCGGAAGGGGTGGTGGGGGATGAGCGACTCCGCCGAGGCCTTCCTGGACGAGCTCGTCACCTGGCGGGAGCTCGGGTACATCTACTGCCGGCGCGAGCCGGACTACGCCCGCTACGACACGCTGCCAGAGTGGGCACTCGAGACGCTCGAGGCCCACGCCACGGACCCCCGCCCGTACGTGTACACGCTCGAGGAGTTCGATCGGGCCAGGACGCACGACGAGCTCTGGAACGCGGCCCAGCGCCAGCTCGTGGGCCAGGGCTTCATCCACAACTACCTGCGGATGCTCTGGGGCAAGAAGATCCTCGAGTGGACGGCGCGTCCGGAGGAGGCGGTCGACGTGATGGTCGAGCTCAACAACCGCTACGCGCTCGACGGCCGCGATCCGAATTCCTACTCGGGGATCATGTGGGTCATGGGCCGCTTCGACCGCGGCTGGCCCGAGCGCGAGGTCTTCGGGAAGGTGCGCTCGATGACGTCGAAGTCGACCCGGCGCAAGGTCACTCTGGACCGATACCTGGAGCGGTGGGGGCCGCAGGCAGGCCTGTTGTGAGCGCGACCTCCGGGGGGTTGCGCGGGTATGCTATCGTTCGGTGACGCTCACGTAACGTCGAGGTTCCGCCCCGCGCTCATGCCACCTCCGCGGTTCTGGGATGGAAGCCGGATCGCCTTCGTATGGCTGGTCGGGATCGCCTCGTTCGCGATCCTGCGGTGGACGCTCGCCCGGGGTGTGGTCCGGGGCGTTCTCGAGGGTGGTCGGGTCGAGCAGCTCGGAGGCGTGTGGACGGCCGAGTTCGCCACGTTGATGACGGTCCTCGTCGGGGGTATCCTCGTCGGCGTCCTCGGGTGGCTCACCGGGAGCTGGATCGCCGGACGGGGCGAGCGCGCCGCCAATCGGAGACACGCAGCCTCGGGGGGGCGCCGCATTCTCATGTAGGCGGACATGACACGTGGGATCCTGTGGGCCGTGACCCTGCTGCGGGTCGCGCTGATCCCGCTCTTCGTCCGCTTCGGTCTGGAGGCCCAGGAGGTGGCGCGGTCGGGCCTCGATCCGACCGCGTGGCGGGTCGCCGCGCTCGCCACGCTCGTCGTCATGGGGGTATCGGACCTCCTCGACGGGTGGATCGCCCGCCGCTGGGAGCTGACGACGCAGCTCGGGGCCGTCGTGGATGCGATCGCGGACAAGCTCGTCCAGGTGGCGCTGGTCGCCTTCTTCGCCCCGAGCGCGGGGCCGGCCGTCCCACCGCTCCCGTTCTGGTTCCTGATCGTCGTCTTCGGTCGGGATCTGGTGCTGCTCGTCGGCGTGCTGATGCTGCGCGCGCGCTACGGGCCGCTGCGGGTGGTGCATCGATGGCACGGTCGGGGGGCGAGCATGCTCGTCCACCTCGTCCTCCTCTGGGCGGCGCTCCGACTGCCGGCGCTTCCGATGACCTTCATCATGATCGCCACGGCCGGGCTGTCGCTCTACTCGGCGACGGTCTACGCCCTCGACGGGGCGGCGCAGGGGCGGGCGGCGGCGCGGCGCACCGAGGCCCGAACGGGGGCGCGGGCGGACCCGGCCGCTCAGCCGCAGTAGCGGACGATCGTCGAGGCGAGCGTCCTGGCCATGCGCAGGAGCGCCTCCACCTCGACGTACTCGTCCGGGCGATGGGTTCGGCGGATGTCGCCGGCTCCGAAGAGCAGCGCCGACATCCCGCCGACGTGCTCGAGCAGTCCCGCGTCCGCGCCGAACGGAACCGCCTCCATGCGGGCGGGCGCCCCGGTCTCCTCGGCGACGCCCCGTGCGAGGGCGTCCACCAGAGGGTGTCCGGGATCGGTGCGGGCCGGGAGGAAGCGCCCGCCCCACCACTCGACCGACGGCCGGTGCTCGCGAAGGAACGGGTCGGCGGCGGCCGCCGCGGCCACGGCGCCCTCGAGCGCGGCGCGTGCGTCGTCCAGCGACTCGTCGGGACGCACCCCGATCCGCCCCTCCATGACGGCGTGCTCCGGAACCGACGAGGCCCACTCGCCGCCGCGCATCGTCCCGATGCTGATCGGGAAGGGCAGCGCGTAGCGCTCGAAGAGGGGATCGCGGCGTGCGTCCCCGTTTCGGGCCGCCTCCAGCGCCATGATCGCCGCGTACACGTCGAAGAGCTTCTCGAACGCGCTCACGCCCTCGTCCCGGACGGCGCCGTGCGCGGCCAGACCCGGCACGCCGACCCGGAAGTTCAGGCAGCCGGCCTGCACCGGCGCCACCGCCAGGTCGGTCGGCTCCATGACGATCGCCGCGTCTCCGCGGTGCCCGCGCAGGAGCGTCGCGAGCGTGCCGAGTCCGCCGTCCTCCTCACCGACGACGCTGTGGAGGAGGACGCGGCCCCGTAACCGGACCCCCGACTCGCGGACCGCGCGCATGGCGAAGAGGCCCGCCATCAGGGGCCCCTTCATGTCGAGCGCGCCCCGGCCGTAGAGGCGCCCCCCCTCGATTACGCCCGCGAACGGCGGGTGACTCCACAGTCGCTCGTCTCCGGGCGGCACCACGTCGACGTGGCCGTTGAGCACGAGCGTCGGCCCTCCGCCGGAGCCCTCCAGCGCACCGACCACGCCCAGCGCTTCGGCTCGCTCGATCTCCCACGCGCAGGCGGGATGCGCCTGGACGGCGTCGAGATCGATCGGCCAGACGTCGGTGTCGAGCCCCGACGCCCGCATGAGCCGCGCGACCGCCTCCTGCGCCGGCGTCTCGCGGCCCTCCATGGTCGGGATGCGGACGAGGGCACGGGCGGCCTCGACCAGGGCGTCGCCGTCGACCGCCTCCAGGACCCGCCCGATTCTGCCGTCCGTCACGGCTCCACGACGTGGGCGGTCGGCTCGGGTCCTCTCAGGACGCCGAGGGTCAGCTCAGGTGTTCCCGGAAGAAGGCGATCGTCCGCTCCTGCGCGAGCACGGCGGCCTCGGCGTCGTAGCGGGGCGTGGTGTCGTTGTGGAAGCCGTGGTTGGCGCCCGGGTACATGTGCATCGTGTACTCCTTGCCCGCGGCGCGCAGGGCGGCCTCGTACTCGGGCCAGCCGGCGTTGACGCGCTCGTCGAGCTCGGCGTAGTGGATGAGCAGGGGGGCCTGGATGCGGGGCACGTCCGCCGGGTCGGGCTGGCCGCCGTAGAACGGGACCGCGGCGCCCAGCTCCGGCATCCGCACGGCCAGGGTATTCACCATCGCGCCGCCGAAGCAGAACCCTACCGCACCGAGCCGGCCGGTCGACTCCGGGTGCTCGATGAGGTAGCGGGCCCCCGCCAGGAAGTCCTCGGTCATCGTGTCCCGGTCGAGCTGGCGCTGCATCTCCCGGCCCTGGTCGTCGTTGCCGGGATAGCCGCCGAGCGGCGTGAGGGCGTCCGGGCCGAGCGAGAGGAAGCCGGCCGCGCCGAAGCGCCGCACGACGTCCTCGATATACGGGTTGAGCCCCCGGTTCTCGTGGATCACCAGCACGGCCGGCCACGGCCCCGCCCCCCCGGTCGGGCGTGCCAGATAGCCACGCATCGTCCCCGAGCCGTTCGGCGAGTCGTACTCGACGTACTCCAGACGGACGCGGGCGTCGTCTTCGGGCACCTGGGCCGCCCATGCGTAGCGCGGGCTGAGCGCCTCGAGGAATCCGGCCGCCGTCATCCCGCCGACCGCGAACTTCGCTGCGCCGTCGAGGAAGTCCCGGCGGTCGATGAGCCCGTGGACGTAGCGGTCGAAGAGCGTGAGGACTTCCTGCGGGAAGTCGGTCGCCTTCATGCGTTCGGGGGTCATGCGGTCCTCCGGAGGTCGTCGGGTCAGAAGACGGCCAAGATACGGGGGCCTCCCGGGACCGGCGAGCGCACGCGGCGCTGGATGTTGACGGCGCTCCGGCCGATCTTCGAGGATGCCCGTTTCCCTCGCCGGCCGGCCCCCTCGCGGCGGCATCTCCAGGCCGTTCGGCTTCTGGCTGCTCGCTCCACTGCTCCTGCTCTCCGCCTGCGGCGACGACACCGCCGCGCCGGAGCTGCCGGAGCCGACGACCGTGCTGCTCGAGCCGGGCGCGGTGACCCTCGACGCGCTCGGCGCGACGGCGTTCGTGACGGCGCGGGTGCGCGACCAGAACGGGGAGCCGATGGCGTCCGACGGGCTGGTGTGGAGCACGGACGATGCTTCGGTGGCCACGGTGACCGGCTCGGGCGTGGTCCTCGCCGTCGGCAACGGCGCGACGACGCTGCACGCAGTCCTCGGAGACGCCGAAGCGACGCTCGCGGTGACGGTCGC
>CALJLC010000378.1 GCA_937982605.1 uncultured Gemmatimonadales bacterium
TCGCGTGGACCGCCGCCGGCGGCGAGGTGATGGACGTCGAAGTCGCGATCGTGGCGGGCCAGGGCAATCTGGGGCTCACGGGCACCCTCGGAGAGGTCATGAAGGAGTCGGCGCAGGCGGCGGTCACGTACGCCCGCTCGCGCGCCCGCTTCCTCGGCCTCGATCCGCACTTCCACGAGAAGATCGACGTCCACATCCACATCCCCGAAGGGGCCACACCGAAGGACGGCCCTTCGGCGGGCATCACGATCGCGGTCGCGCTCATATCGGCGCTCACGGACACGCCGACCCGCCCGGACGTGGCCATGACCGGGGAGATCACCCTGCGCGGACGGGTGATCGCCGTGGGCGGCGTGAAGGAGAAGGCGGTCGCCGCACTCCGCGGGGGCATGTCGCGCGTGGTGCTTCCGGCGGCCAACGCCAACGACCTCGAGACGCTTCCCGAGGAGGTGCTCGAGAACCTCGACTTCGATCTCGTTCGCACGATGGACGAGGTGATGGACGCGGTACTGGCACGGCACGTGGCGGCGGCCCGCGCCGCGCCCGACCCGGACCTCGGGATCACCATCGCGCACGGATGAAGATCCGGCGCGTCGAGTACGCCGGCACGATCGCGTCGCCGGGGGGGGCGGCGCCGGGAGATCTGCCCCAGATCGCGTTCTCCGGGCGCTCCAACGTCGGCAAGTCGTCCCTGATCAACGTCCTGCTCCGGCGCACCCGCGCCAAGCTCGCGCACGTATCGGCGACGCCCGGCAAGACGCAGGCGCTCAATTTCTACCGCGTCAACGACGACTTCTTCTTGGTAGATCTGCCCGGCTACGGATACGCCCGCGTCCCCGAGTCGGTGCGTGACGGCTGGGCGGAGCTCATCGAATGGTATCTGGGCGAATCCGGCGGCGTGCGCGGGGTCGTCCATCTGGTCGACGCCCGCCACGCGCCGACCGAGCACGACCTCCGCATGGTGACGTATCTGGCCGAGGTCGGGCTGCCGACCCTCATCGTGCTGACCAAGATCGACAAGCTGAAGCGCAGCGAGCGCGCCGGCGCCATCCGCCGGGCCGTCGAGTCGCTCGAGGTGGACGAAGCGCAGCTCGTGCCCTTCTCGTCGAAGACCGGCGAGGGACGGGAGGTGCTGCTCGAGGCGCTCGAGGACGTCGTGTCCGCCCCCATGACCGACGCATGAGCGCGCGGGTGGCTGCCTCGGGCTCCACACCGGCTCCGGCCCGAGCCCTCGCGACGGCCTGCGCCGTCCTCCCGACCCTGGTGCTCCTGCCCACGATGGCGTGCACGCTCGCGCCGGCTCCGGGCGCGGCAGGCCCCGTGGACGAGACGCTGCCCCCGCCCGGCTACGGCACGCTCCGACAGGACGAGGTGACGCTGCGGCTCGTGAGCGGCGAGCTCGAGATCCAGGCGACTCCGCTCGCGGAGTCGGTGACCCGCGTGACCGCGCCGGATACCTACGAGCGCCTGTCCGGCATGGCGCGGGCGCACACACCCCGGGCGCCGGAGGGGAGCTCCCTCTGGCTCGTCTCGTTCTTCTCGGACCAGCCGGGGATCCGTTTCGTGCCCGAGGAGATCCAGCTCATCTCGCGCGGCATCCGTCTCAGGCCCGACGCGATCCTTCCGGTGACGCCGGGGTGGGGGCAACGTCGGCTCCAGCAGCGCCGCACCGAGATGGCCGTCTACGCCTTCACCCAGCCGGTCGATCTGGAGGCGGATCTGGTCCTGGCGTATCAGCTCGAGGAGACGTCGTCGTGGAGCGGCATCCTCGCCCGCGTCCAGGCCGAGCGCGCCCGGGCGCGGGCGCGGGCCGGAATCGGCCCGCAGCGGTCTCAGCCCTCCAGCTCGTCGTTGGGGCTCTTCCTGTAGCGGGTACGCTCCCCGATGCCGAGGAGCTCGGCCGCCTTCCGGCGGTTCCCGTCGACCTCGTCGAGGGCGGCGGAGATGGCGGCACGCTCCATCTCCTCGATCGTCATGCCCGGCCGGAAGACGACGAGGCCCGGCTCGTCGGCCTCCTCCTCCGGCTCCGGCTCCTCGGGCGCCCCCGGCGAGTACGCGGCGATCTCGAGCCCGCGGACCCCGGCCACGTCGTCCCGTTCGGCGAAGCGGTCTCCCCCACCCTCCCCGCCCCCGAGGCGGCCGAGCACGGCCCCGCCTCCGACCGGCACGCCGAGGCCGCTGCGATACGCCTCGAACTCGCGCCGCAGGTCGTCGACGTCCACGCGGAGCTCGACGAGGGTGCGGAAGACGAACTCGAGCTCCGGACGGAGCGTCCCCCCGGCGGTCTCGCCGGACGCGTCGGCGCGCGGGAGCGGTGCCGGCAGCAGCGCCGAGCCCCGGCCCCGCCGCACGTCGTCGGGGATGTCCTCG
>CALJLC010000379.1 GCA_937982605.1 uncultured Gemmatimonadales bacterium
GATCGCACCGACGACCCCCTCGATCTCCTGCTCGGAGGCGTTGTGCTTCATGACGACAAGCATGTGGCCCTTGCTCTGTCTCGGGTGCTCGGCCGCGGACCGCTGGCCCGGCAGCCGTGAAGTCTACCCTGCCGCTACGGACGGGTCCACGTTCGAGGCCGGCGGGTCCGCCTTCGGTTCCCGCCGGAGAACCGTGGTCACCGGCGCGGCGGGGCGCGACCGGGGGGGCGATCGGGTCCGGCTCAGGCCGCTCCGGCGGCCGCGAGTGCCTCCTGGAGCTTCACCCCGACGATGGTCGAGACCCCGGGCTCCTCCATCGTCACCCCGTAGATCCAGTCCGCCGCCTCGATCGTGCGCGGATTGTGTGTGATCACCACGAACTGGGTCTGGGCGCTGAAGTCCTGCAGGAGGCGGATGAAGCGCCCGATGTTGTTCTCGTCGAGCGGGGCGTCGACCTCGTCCAGCACGCAGAAGGGGCTCGGCTTCACGAGGTAGATGCCGAAGAGGAGCGAGAGCGCGGTCAGCGCCCGCTCACCCCCGGAGAGGAGGTCGATGCGCTGCGTCTTCTTCCCCCGCGGCGAGGCGTGGATCTCGATCGGGGACTCGAGGGGGTCCTCGGCGTCCTGGAGCCAGATGTCGGCTTCCCCGCCCTCGAAGAGCCGCAGGAAGGTGGCGCGGAAGTTCTCGCGGATCTTCCCGAAGGTCTCGTTGAAGAGGTCGGTGGCGGTCTTGTTGATCTCCCGGATGGCCGAGCGCAGGTCGTTGCGCGCCTCGACGAGGTCGGCGCGCTGCTCCGTGAGGAAGGCGAGCCGCTCGCTCTCCTCGGCGTGCTCCTCGACGGCGAGCATGTTGACCGGGCCGATCCGCTCGAGCGCCTGGACGAGGTCGGCCAGCTCGCGCTCCAGCTCCTCCTGCGCCCCCTCCACGGGCTGCGCTTCGGCCAGGAGGGCGTCGAGCGGCCGGCCCCACTCCCCTTCCAGCCGCTCCCGGATCCGTTCGATCCGCCCCGAGAGCTCCTGCTGCTCCAGCTCGAGCGCGTGCCGGCGGTCGGAAGCGGCGCGCTCGGCGGTGCGAGCCTCGCGGACCCGCTTCTCCGCGCGGGCGAGCTGCTCGGAGATCGTCTGCAGCGTCTCCGCCCGGGCCCGCACGGCCGCCTCGGCCGTGGTGCGCTCCGCGAAGAGCCGCTCGGTCTCGGCGTCTCCGCGAGCGCGCAGCTCCCGGACCCCGGCCTCCTCCTCCCGGAGCAGTCGCTCCTCCTCGTCGAGCGACGCGAGCCGCTCGGCGGCGCGCGCCCCGGCCGCCGACACCCCTTCGAGGCGGTCGGAGAGACGCGTCTCGTCACCCTCGAGCCGCGCCACGTCGACCGCCAGCCGGGCTTCCTCGGCCCGCGCGGTCTCCCACTCCTCCTGGACGGCGTCGGCGCGGGCGCGCGCGGCGTCCCGCTCGGACTGCAGCCCCGCTTCCTGCTCGAGCAGCACGGCGCGGTCCTCGCGGGCCTCCCGGGCACGCTCGATCGCCCGAGTGCGCGCGGCCTTCGTCCCCTCGACCTGGCGCGACAGCTCGTCGCGGAGCCGATCCATCCGGCCGCGGTGGTCGGACTGGGCGGCCAGGTCCCCGCGGACCTTCCGCTGCTCGTCTTCGGCCTCCCGCAGAGCCACCCGCGACGCCTCGACGGCCGCCTCGGCGCCACGGAGCCCGGCCTCGGCCGACTCCAGCACCGCCGCCGCCTCGGCGGACCGGGCGGCCGCGGCCTCGTGCTCCTCGGTCAGGGCGCGGAGCTGTTCCTTGCGCTCCAGCGCGCCGGAGCCGCCCCCGGGCCTGCCGACCCGGACCACCCCCGCCCGTTCGGTGACGGGCACGGCGGAGCCGCTCCGGGCCGGGGTGGAGACGCCGTCGAGGAGCGCGCGCACCCACGGCGCGCCTTCTCCGCGCACGGTGACCCGCTCCAGGAGGGCGCCGCTCCCGCGACCCCCGTGCGGCACGGGGTCCAGCGGCAGGACGACGAGGCCGCCGCCGCCCTGCCAGTCGCGCTCGAACCAGTCGAGCACCCGGTCGAGCGCCGCGCCGTCCGCCACCACCAGCGCCGATCCGAGCGGGCCGAGGACGGCCTCCACGGCGTGCGCGTCCGCGGGGCCTGCTTCCACGAAGTCCGAGAGGACGCCCACGACGCCGGCCAGACCCGACTCGAGGGCGCCCCGGACCACGGGCTCCACCCCCTCGCGGTCGCGCTCCAGGCGCTCCAGCGCCTCCCGGCGCGCGGCGAGCGCGGCCGTGCGGTCGGCCGCCTCGCGATCGGCCCGGCGAGCCGTCTCGAAGTCGGCGCGCGCGGCCTCCAGCGCCCCGGTGGCGGCCGCGAAGGCCGCCCGGGCCGCCTCGAGCGCGCTCTCGAGCTCGTCGATGCGACCGGAGAAGAGATCTCCCTGCGACTCGAGGTCGGAGAGCGTGTCGGAGGTCTTGGAAAGCTCCTGCGTCACCTGGGCGAGGCGTCGCTCGAGCTCCTCGGCCTGGCCCTCGGAGGCCTCGGCGTCCCCCTCGAGCTGCGCGCCACGGCGCGCCAGATCCCGGGCGGTCGACTCGACGCCCTCGAGGGCCTCACGCGCCTCCCCGAGGCGCTCTCGCACCTTCGCGGTCTCTGCGGCCCGCTCGTCCGCGACGGCGCGCACCTTCGCGAGCTCGGCCGAGACGGCGTCGCGGGCCGTCGTGAGCTCGGCGGCCTCCTTCTCGAGCCCGGCGGCCCGCTCCCGGGCCTGGGCTCGCTCCTCGTCGATCTGCGCGAGGCGGCGGGCGGCGTAGGCGGCGCGCTCGTCCGCGACGGCGAGGTCCCGCTCCCACCGGACCAGCTCCTCCCGAACGCCCTCGAGCACCTTGGCCGCCGCCGCGCGTTCCTTCTCCGCGTCGACCTCCCGCAGGCGCAGCGTCTCGTACTCCGCCTCGGCGGCCGAGAGCTCGGCCACCATGCCCTGCTCGGTCTGCCGATCCCCGGCCAGCTCCGTTCGCACCCCTTCGAGCCTCGTGCGCAGCGTGTCGAGCTGGTGGCGGACGACGGCCACCTCCACGTCGAGCCGCCGGGCCCGGTACTCGGTGAAGCGCTGCGCCTTCCCCTTCTGCCGCGCCAGCGAGCGGACCTTCGTCTCGACCTCGGCGATGACGTCCTCGAGCCGCTGCAGGTCCATCTCGGCCCGCTCGAGCCGCCGCACCGCGGCCTTGCGGCGGTCCTTGTACTTCCCGATCCCCGAGGCCTCCTCGAAGAGCCCGCGGCGCTCCTCGGCGCGATCGGAGAGGATCGCGTCGATCATCCGGTTCTCGATCATCGCGTACGCGTTCGCGCCGAGCCCCGTGTCGCGGTAGAGGTCGACGATGTCGCGCAGGCGCACGGTGGAGCGGTTGATCGTGTATTCGCTGCCGCCGTCCCGGAAGACCTGCCGGCCGATCTCGACTTCCTCGAAGGGCACCGGGAGCGTGCCGTCCTCGTTCGTCACCGTGAGGGAGACGAAGCCGCGGTTGACCGGCCGGCGATTCACGCTCCCCTGGAAGATCGCCTCCTCCATCTTGGCGCCGCGGATCGCGGTGGGGCGCTGTTCGCCGAGGACCCACCGGATGGCGTCCGAGATGTTGGACTTCCCGCAGCCGTTCGGGCCGACGACCGCCGTGATCCCCTCGTGGAACTCGACGGTGGTGGCGTCCGCGAACGACTTGAATCCCTGGACCTTGAGCGTCTTGAGCCTCATCCCGCACCCGAAACGAGCATGTACCCGAGCACGCTCGCGATGACGATCGCCGCAACCAGGAAGAGGATCATCTGCGAGATGCCGCTGTCGCCCTCAGGCAAGACCGGGGCCACGCCCGGAGTCCCCGCCCCCGCCCCCGCCCTCGGCCCGAGGCCCGGACCCACGACGGCGCGCACGAGCGGCTCGAGGTCGCGGATGGCGCGGGGGGCTTCCTCGCCCCGCTCGGCGAGGACCACGATGTCGGTGGCCGAGCCGAGGAAGGCCGCGGTGCCGCTCTCCCCGTCCGCCAGGTACATCGCCAGCGTGGCGTCGGCGTCCGTCATGGCCGAGGTGATGCGCTGCCAGCGGTCGTGGCGGACGACCGAGCCGACGTCCGCGACCGGGGTCCCGGCCGTGACCACGAAGACGTCGTCTTCGCCGACCGGCTGCGCGACCCGGCGCAACGACCCTCCGTGCAGGATCGCGTCGGTGAGCCCCTCGCGGTTCGGCACCGCGGCGGCATCGTGAAGCGCCGGCCGGTTGAGCACTCCGTCCACGAGGATGACGCGGGCCCCGGACTGCGCCCACCCCCTCGCGAGCTCGAGCGCCGAAGTCGGCGCCCATCCCGCCGCCGCGGCCGCCTCGGTGGCCAGCACGGCGACGACCCTGCCGCCGGGGCCGTCCGGAAGATCCGGCGGCGTCGCCCCGTCGAGGGGCTGCCATTCGGGGAGTTCTGGCATCGACCTGGCTGAGGGGACGGATGAAGCCGCGGAGGCGACCTTCCGGCGGCGTAAGGTAGACACGGGCACCCCCCTCGGCAATCCGCCGCGGAGGCCCGCAAACTATAGTGTTGTAGCGGAATTTCGGGGGTTCGGGCGTACTCCGCCTCCCCTCGTTCCGAGCGCCCCGGTCACGCCTCCTCGACGGCCGGCGCGTCCCACCTGGGCGCGTCGCCCCAGAGCGTCTCGAGCTGATAGAAGGAGCGCGTCTCGGGGTGGAAGACATGTACCACGAAGTCCACGTAGTCGATCAGGACCCAGCGCCCGCCCGGCAGGCCCTCGACGTGCTCGGGCCGGTGCCCGTCCTTCTTCAGCTCGTCGACGACGTGCTCCGCGATCGCCTTGACCTGCACGTCCGAGCGACCTCCCGCGATGACGAAGTAGTCCGTGGCGGTCGAGATGCCCCGGAGGTCCAGCACGACCACCTCGTGCGCCTTCCGCTCGAGCGCCAGCTCCGCGGAGCGCAGCACCTCTCCGGGGAGGTCCTTCGGGTCGGCGGCCGCCAGCGTCACGTCGACGCTCAGCCTTCCGCCACGACTTCGACCGCGATGCTGACCTCGACGTCGGCGTGCAGCCGGACCGGTACCTCGTAGGAGCCGATCGCCTTGATGGGCTCGTCCATCTGCACGGCCTTCTTGTCGAGCTCGAAGTCGAGCTCGCCCGAGGCGTTCGCCTGCTCCACGACGTCCGCCGCCGTCACCGACCCGAAGAGCTTGCCGTCGTCGCCGGCCCGCTCGGAGAAGGTCAGCGCGAGGACCTCGACCTGCGCGGCCCGGCGCCCCGCCTCCAGGAGATCGCGGCGGCGGCGCTCCTTCTCCCGCGCCTGCTCCTCCTCGATCCGCTCGAGGTTCGCGTCGCTGGCCACGTACGCCAGCCCCTGGGGAATCAGGTAGTTGCGACCGTACCCCGCCTTGACGTTCACCACCTCGCCCGCCTCGCCGAGGTTCGCCACCGACTGCTTCAAGATGAGCTTCATGATTCCTCCGACTGGATTCTCAGCCTGCGATCGACGCCGCGCGCGTGCGCAGGTCGAGCCATGTGTCCGCGACGCCCAGCACCACGGCGAACCCGAGCACGACCGGAGCCGCCAGCAGGATCCCGAGGAGGAGCATCGAATACCCGAAGAACGAAATCCCGCCGCTGACGGCGAGGCCCACGGCAAAGCCGCGGAGCGCGTAGAGCGCGGCCATGAACGCCGCGAGGTTGGCCCCGACTCGCGATACGGCTTCGCCCGACCACCCGGCGACGAGCACGAGCCCCGTGATCATCAGCCAGACGAGGTGGTCGTTGAAGCCGAACCGCGAGAGCGGCCCGAGCCCGTTGTCGCGGCCCAGGACGAGGCGGACCCAGAGCCACCACGCGACGCCCAGGCCCGCCATCGTGACGAGCGCGACGTTGGCCGGGAAGAGGCGAACCGTCACCTCGGTGAGCCAGACCATCGCGCTCGCGGCCGATGGATCGAGCGGCTCGCCGCCACGCATGATGACCATGCCGTCGATGCTGTCCTGGAAGCGAGCCTGGACCTCGCCGGCGATGCTCCAGTCCAGGGAGGCCCACGCGTCGGCGCGGGCGAAGATCATGACGGCGAAGGCGGCCATCGACACCGCGATCGACGCGAGCGCCCGCGAAGTCAGCCGCCATCCGGGGACACCGAGCGACAGCGCCGCGAAGGTCCCGCCCGCCACGAGCGCCCAGGCGCGCTCCACGTACCAGAGCCCGTCGCGCGCGCCGACGACGACCACCACCATGGCCAGG
>CALJLC010000380.1 GCA_937982605.1 uncultured Gemmatimonadales bacterium
CGGCGGGCGAGGATTTCGTCGCGGACGTTGATGGCGACGTCCACGCGCCGATTGGTGCCTTGTCGGTATGCGCCGATGGAAATCAAATCTTCGTGTTCACGGTACGCAGCGAGAATGTCTCGAATCGTCATCGCGGAGGCGGCGTGGAGCCGGGCGGCGCTCCTCGACGGCTTCACCCAGTTCGACCCGATCGAGGGGATCGCGGCGACGCAGAAGACCGAGGTGCTGGTCTTCGTCGACGAGGACGCCATCTACTTCGCGGTCCGTGCGTTCGACGACGACCCGGCCCAGATCCGGGCCACGCTCTCGGAGCGCGACTCGTACACGTTCTCCGACGACTACATCCGCTTCATCCTCGACACCTTCAACGACCAGCGGCGGGCGTACGTCTTCACCATCAACCCGCTCGGCGTCCAGCACGACGGCCTCTGGAACGAGAGCGGCGGGGGCGCGGGGCGACGCGGGCGCGGGATGTTCTCCCCGATCGACGACGCGCCGGACTTCCTCTGGTGGTCGGACGCCCGGGTCACGGAGTGGGGGTACGAGGCGGAGGTGCGCATCCCCTTCAAGAGCCTCCGCTTCCCTGAGCAGGCGGAGCAGACGTGGGGGCTCCAGGTCGAGCGCAACATCCAGCGCAACGGCTACAAGAGCTCGTGGGCGCCCATCACCGGCAACGTGGCCAACCGGCTCACCCAGTCGGGAAGGCTCAACGAGCTGCGCAACCTGGACATGGGGCTCTTCATGGAGCTCAACCCGGTCCTGACCGGGTCGCGGAACGGTTCGCTGGACGAGCTCGACCGGTTCACCCACCAGTCGCCCGAGGGCGAGTTCGGGCTCAACGCCACGTACGGCGTCACGTCGAATCTGACTCTCGACGCGACCTACAATCCGGACTTCAGCCAGGTCGAGGCGGACGCCGGCCAGGTCCAGGTCAACGAGCGCTTCGCGCTCTTCTTCCCCGAGCAGCGGCCCTTCTTCCTGGAGGGCACCGAGATCTTCGGGATGCAGAAGCAGCTCGTGTACACCCGCACCGTCGAGAATCCGATCGCGGGCGGCAAGCTCACCGGCAAGGTCGGCGGGCTGAACCTCGGCTACCTTGGTGCGGTCGACGAGACCTTCTCCGAGGACGCGGCCAACGTCTACGTGAACCTGGTGCGCCTCCGGGGGGACGTCGGGCGCTCCTCCACGATCGGCGCCGTCTACACGGATCGGACGATCAGCGCCACGAAGTTCAACCGCGTGGCGGGTGCCGACGCCCGGCTCCAGCTCGGAGGGCGCTACACCGTGTCCCTGATCGGGGCGCAGAGCTTCACCCACTACGACGGCTACGCGTCCCGCGTGGACGGGTCGATGCTCTCGACCCGCATCGAGCGGGCGGGTCGCACCTTCTCGTTCAACGCCGAGCTCGAGGACACGGACGCGGACTTCGACACCGAGAGCGGCTTCTTCCAGCGCATCGGGACGGCCCAGGTGAGCAGCCGGGTGTCGTACACCTGGTTCGGCGCCCGCAACGCCCTCGTCGAGCAGGTGAATCCGTCGATCGAAGCGCGGGGCTACTGGCTCCACGACCGCTTCTGGAACGGTCAGGGGCTCTACGAGGGCGAGGTCCAGGTCAACACCCGCCTCAGCTTCAAGAACAACATCACGCTGTGGGGCAACGCCCAGCTCGGGAAGTTCGAGTACCTCCCCGAGGAGTACGGCTCGCTCTTCGTGCAGCAGACCGACGGGTCGTACGTCTCGTACCTCCCGGACCAGTCGCTCTTCGGGGGGCTCCCGAGCTTCACCGTCGGCCTCTGGGTCAACAAGTGGCAGCGGGTGCGCGGCAATCTCCGCGTCAGCTTCAGCGAGACGCCGATCTTCGACCGGAGGTACGGCGTGGCGGTGGATCTGGCCGACTCCTTCTCCGGGGACGTCAGCCTCAACCTCTTCCCCACCCCGCAGCTCAAGGGAGAGCTCGGCGTGCGCTTCAGCCGCCTCACGCGGCAGCGTGACGGCGTCGAGCACTCCGACGCGGTCATCCCGCGGCTGCGAACCCAGTACCAGTTCTCGCGCGCGCTTTTCCTGCGCGGTATCGTCGAGTACGGAACACAGGTCAGCGCGGCGCTGACGGATGCCCGGACGGGCCTGCCCCTGTACGCATGCGACGCGGACGGGTGCGACGCCCGGACCGGCTCCGAAGGGCACGACTTCCGGGTCGAGGGACTCGTCGGATACGAGCCGTCGCCCGGGACCGTCTTCTACCTCGGATACACGAGGCAGATGCAGGACGCCTCGGCCTTCGGGTTCGAGAACATCCGCCCCACCCAGGACGGCCTCTTCGTCAAGCTGAGCTACCGGTTCCGCATGTAAGACCCGAGACGGATGCCGTGAGGCGTGGGCAAGGACGCGATCGAGATCGAGGGGACGGTGACCGAGGTCCTTCCCAACGCCACCTTCCGCGTCACGCTCGAGAACGATCACGAGATCCTGGCCTACCTCTCGGGCAAGATGCGGAAGAACTACATCCGCGTCCTGGAAGGTGACCGCGTGAAGGTCGAGATGTCGCCGTACGATCTCACGCGCGGCCGGGTGACCTACCGGTACAAGTAGTGCTCCCCGAAGGCGGCTGCGTCACCCCACCGTCGAAACCGGTCGCCGGACCGTGCCG
This sequence comes from uncultured Gemmatimonadales bacterium, assembly GCA_937982605.1. Classification (GTDB taxonomy): domain Bacteria; phylum Gemmatimonadota; class Gemmatimonadetes; order Longimicrobiales; family Gaopeijiaceae; genus UBA2589. The sequence continues at coordinate 2,648 of CALJLC010000380.1, forward strand.
TAGGGCTCGTCGGCACAGGCAACTGAGGGAGGCTGCATGAAAACCTTCGCGAGGGTGGCGGTGGCCGGCGTCGCCGGCTTCACGCTCCTGAAGCTCTTCACCACGGTCCTGATCCCGCTGCTCGGGCTGATGATGGGCCTCGTCGCGCTGGCGGTGAAGGCCGCCGTCATCGCGGCGGTCGCGTACTTCGTCTGGTCGCTGGTCCGGTCGAAGTGCGACCGGGACGCGGAGCCCCGCGCTTCGGAGATGCACGAGAAGGTCGAGATCGTCGTCGAGGAGACGTCGGAGGAAGAGGGCGACTAGACTGCGGTGCGGCGAAAAGTCAGGAATCACGCGGTATTTCGCGACGATGCCACTTGACGCTGCCAGCCGCGGAGTCGTACGCTGGGTCTCGTCGTAACCGGCAGGCCCGTAAACACATGGTGCGCGAAGCAGCCGCGCGTCTGGCCCGGTTCTTGAGGTGGTCCTTCACGGGCCTGCACTGCAGGGCGGCTCCGGCCGCGTGGTACCCACCCTCCTCTCCCACACCTTCAGGAGCCGCCAGATGAACAAGTCCGATCTCGTGGACGCCCTCTCCGACGCCACCGGGATGACGAAGTCCGACGCGTCCCGGGCGGTCGAGGCACTCTTCTCGCCGGACGGCGGCGTGATCTCGAAAGCCCTCCGCGGTGGGAAGCGCGTGCAGATCACCGGGTTCGGGACGTTCGAGTCGAAGCATCGGAAGGCGCGCCAGGGCCGCAACCCGCGGACCGGACAGACGATCCAGATCGCCGCGTCGAACATGCCGGCGTTCCGGGCGGGGAAGGGCCTGAAGGACGCGATCAACTGAGGGAGTCGATCCGGTCCGCTGCCGGGGTCCTTCCCGGAGTGCGGACGGGGTCGACGGGGGGCCGTGTCGCCGACGCGCGACGCGGCCCCTTCTCCGTTCCAGGCGACGCGTGCGGGGCC
>CALJLC010000381.1 GCA_937982605.1 uncultured Gemmatimonadales bacterium
TCACCGAGCTCGGACGTCCCGGTGAAGCCGCCGAGGTGCTCGACGACGCGGTGCTCACGTGGCCGTACGACATCTCCCTGCACGAGGAGCTTGCGGAGCTGCACGCCGACCTCGGAGACACGATCGGCGAGGTCCGCGAGCGCTCCGCCATCGTCGCGCTGGACCCTGCGGATCGTGCCCAGGCGCTGTACCGGCTCGCCCGGGCGCAGCACCGGGCCGGCGACCTTCCCGGGGCACGCCGCTCGATTCTCGGGGCGCTGGAGATCGCGCCGAGCTACGAGGAGGCGCTCGAGCTCCTTCTCGTCATCCGGAACAGCGGGTCATGAAGGGGATCCGGGCGCGGGGCCGCACCGCCGCGACCGTGGGCGCCGCGGCCGCGGTGGCCGCGGCCGTGTCGGCGGCGACGCCGTCGAAGGCACCGACGCCCGCGACGCCCCCTCCGCAGGAGGAGTACAACGCCCCCTACGACGGGCTCTTCCACTTCGCCCGCATCCGCTACGACGTCGGCGGCCGGGGCTTCGGCGGCTTCGGGCGCGGCCGGGGTCGGGAGCCGATGTGGGCGCACGACTGGCCGAGAGCGGAGCGCAACTTCCTCGCGATCCTCCAGGAGATGACGTTCGCGCGCACCGAGCGCACCGCCACGAACGTCGTCGAGCTGTCCGACCCGGAGCTCTTCCGCTTCCCCGTGGCCTACATCGTCGAGGTCGGCGCGTGGAATCCGACCGACGAGGACGTCGAGGCCCTCGGCGCCTACCTCCGCAAGGGCGGCTTCCTCATCGTCGACGATTTCCGGGGGCCGCGCGAGCTGCGCAATCTCGAGCTGCATCTGCGGCGCGCCCTGCCGGAGCTCTCCATGATGGAGGTCCCGGAGGACCACGACATCTTCGACTCCTTCTTCCGTGTAAACCCCGCCGACGTCTCTCCGCCGTACGGCGGATATCCCGGGGCGTGGTACGGGCTGTACGAAGACAACGACACCAGCAAGCGCATCATGGTCATGATCAACGCGAACAACGACATGGCCGAATACTGGGAGTACTCGGACTACGGGTACCTCCCGATCGACATCTCGAACGAAGCGTACAAGTTGGGCGTGAACTACGTCGTGTACGCGATGACCCACTGAGGAGATCACCTTGTCTGACACGATCGGAACCGTACGACTCGACGACGCGGACGACGTCGCGCTCGCGGACCGCCTCAAGACCGGCCGCGAGCAGATGATCAGCGAGCTGCGCAAGCTCATCGTCGGTCAGGAGGAGGTGATCGACCAGGTGCTGCTGTCCCTGTTCGTGGGCGGCAACTCGCTCCTCATCGGGGTGCCCGGCCTGGCCAAGACCCTGCTGATCCACTCCATCGCGCAGGTCGTCGACCTCAAGTTCTCGCGCATCCAGTTCACCCCGGATCTGATGCCGTCCGACATCACGGGCACGGACATCATCCAGGAGGACGCGGAGACCGGGACTCGCTCCATGGTCTTCGCGCCCGGGCCGGTCTTCGCCAACATCGTCCTGGCCGACGAGATCAACCGCACGCCGCCGAAGACGCAAGCCGCGCTCCTGGAGGCGATGCAGGAGCATCGGGTGACGGTGCAGGGCCGGACGTACGTGCTCGAAGAGCCCTTCTACGTCTTCGCCACGCAGAACCCGATCGAGCTGGAGGGGACGTATCCGCTCCCCGAGGCGCAGCTCGACCGCT
>CALJLC010000382.1 GCA_937982605.1 uncultured Gemmatimonadales bacterium
CCGGAGCCGGGAGGCCGGCCACGAGGGTGAGCGAGACGAGGGCGACGGTCGTCATGACGAGCTGGCCCGTGAGGCGCTCGAGCACGACGGCGCGGACCGCGGCGCCCGTGCGCGCCTCGGCGCGGGCGTGTCGCCATGCGCGGGAGACGTCTCCCGTGACCCCGCCCGGAAGCAGCTGGTTCAGGAAGTTGCCCAGGTAGTACTCGGCGAGCGCGGTGCCCAGCGGCAGGGACAGGCCCAGCCGCCCGGCGGTGTACCGCCAGCGCCACGCGAGCAGGAGCGCCTGCGGAGCGGAGAGGGCCAGCCCCAGCGCGACCCAGCCGGGCCGCAGCGCGCCGAGGCGCGCCACGATGGCGCGCGCGTCGAGCACGACCGCCAGCGCGCCGAGGATCGCGACGGCGAGTGCCAGGCGCAGGAGGGTCGGGAGGGGACGTCTCACGCCGGGAGCGCCAGAACGTCGAGGTGCCCCACCCGGAGCTCGAACGCGCCTCCGAGCACCTCGCGGCGCCGCGCGGCCCACGACACGAGCCGGTCGGCGTCGTGGGGCGCCTGCTCGGTCGCGGCCGTGCTCCAGCCGTCGAGGAGCGCTCCGGCGAGCGCCACCTCCGCGGGGCCGAGCACCCACGCGCTCCCGGCGCTCTCGACCCGGTAACCGACGCTGCCGAACGCCTCGGCGGCCGCGTCGCCCGCCGTCGGGCCCAGGGCCGGGCCGGTGCCCTTGTCCCGTCGCTGATGCGCGTTGACCGCGTCCCGGACCCGATCGTCGTCCGCGTCGGACGGCGTCCAGACGATCGTGCCGTCGTAGCTCAGGGCGAGGAGGGCGGCCGCCCCGGCGCGAACGGTGGCGTCGACGACCGCGTGCAGCGCGGAGGCCGACAGGAGGTCGAGGAGCGCGGAGGCGGTCACGACGTCCGCCCCGGCGATCACCTCGGCCAGCGCCGGGTCGAGCCTCCCTCCAACGCCCGTGAGAGGGGCGGCGAGGGTGGTCACCGAGGCGGCGCCCCCCGGCGGGTGCGCTTCGGAGAGCCTGCGCGCCCTCGCGAGGAGCCCGGCGTCGTGGTCGACGAGCGTCCACGCCTGCGGCACCTCCGGCCTAGCCGCGAGCCGAGGCGCGAGCCAGCGGAGGTTCGATCCCGTGCCGCTGCCGAGATCGACGACCCGCAGCGGGCGTCGCCCGCCCGTCCGGGCGGCGCACCAGACGGCGAGCCCCTCCGTGAGCGCCTCCGCACGAGCGACGTGGTCGGCGGGCTCTCGCAGCGTGAGCCAGTCGGCCTCGAACCGCTCGACGGGTCCGCTCACGCCGACCCGATCGCTCCCGCGCCGTCGACTCCCGCGGAACGGCGGGCGCCGGCCGTGAGCTCGAGGAGCGCCTCCGCGAAACGGGCCACCGCGGCGTCCCAGTCGGGGAGCGCCGTGGCGTGACGCCGGGCGGCCGCGGCGAGCCGACCCCGGACGACGCCGTCGGGTGCGAGCAGCGCGCGGAGCGCGTCGGCGAAGGCTTCGGGGTCCCCGGGAGGCACGAGGAGGCCCGCGTCCGCCGGAACGGTATGGGGGATCGCGCCTCCCGTGGTGCTCACGATCGGCAATCCCCGGGCGAGCGCCTCGGCGAGCGCCATCCCGTACCCCTCGTAGTGGGAGGCGAGCACGAAGGCGGAGCTCTCCCGGTAGAGGCGGTCCAGGCCGTCGGCGTCGTGCTCGCCGACGAAGGTGACGCGCGCCCCGAGTCCGAGCTCCTCGACCAGGGCCCGCACGCGCGCGGCGTGCTCGGGGGCCCAGCGGTCGCTGCCGGCGCAGACGCACGTCCAGGCGAGGTCGCGGGTGCGGCGCAGCGACTCGACGAGGACGTCGTGGCCCTTCCGCGGCGTGAGCGTCGCCACGCAGAGGAGGCGCGGCGGCTCCCGGTCGGGCGGGCCGGTCGCGGGCTCGGCGGGGACCGTGCCCGGCGGCACCGCGCGGACACGGTCGGCGTCCACACCGAAGCTCCCGAGGCGGCCCGCGGTATATCCGCTGGTCACGATCACCCCGGAGCACGGCGTCAGCGCCGCTCGCTCGGACGCGGCGTAGCGCGCACGCTCCTCCTCGGAGATCCCGGTCTCGTCCGCGAGCGGGTGGTGCACGAGCGAGACGATCCGGAGCCGGTCGGCGTGCCGCGAGACGGGGGCCGGGATCCCGCCCATCGCCAGGCCGTCGATGACCACGCGCGCGCCGTCGGGGATGCTCGCGAGCGTGTCCTCGAGCGCCGCGATGGCGCGGTCGTCGCCGACCGGGAACGCCCCCTCGAGCTCGTGGAGCTCCACCGTCCATCCGCGGGCCCGAAGCCCGCGCACCATGCGCGCGTCGTAGAGGTAGCCGCCCGTCTTCTGCTCCAGGCGGCCGGGAACGACGAAGTGCAGCGAGGCTCCGTTCACGCCACGCCTCCGCTCACACGGCGCCCTCGTAGCTGCCCCACGCCACGTGCGACTCGTTGAGCCGCACGCGGATGCTCTCGACGCCCCGGGCGCCGTCGCCGAGGCGGCCCGCGCGCAGCGACGCGACCAGCCGGTCCCAGATCTCCTTCGCCAGGAACTCCGTGGTCGTGTTCTGGCCGGCGAACTCCTCCATCTCGTCGAGGTTCCGATAGTTCATGGCGTCGAGGATCGAGCGCAGCTCCTGGCTGGCCAGCCCGATGGCGACGACGAGCCCGTCGGCGTCGAGCTCGGCGCGGCGGAAGGTCGCATCGACGACGTACGTGGCGCCGTGCATGCGCTGCGCGGGTCCGAAGACCTCGCCGCGGAAGGAGTGGGCGATCATGAAGTGGTCGCGGACGTTCAGGCTGTACATCGGGATCCGGTTTCGGGGGTTTCGGGGTCGTGCCGGGGGG
>CALJLC010000383.1 GCA_937982605.1 uncultured Gemmatimonadales bacterium
TCGCGTCGATCTTGCTGGTGAGGAACGTCGGGCTGCCGGGCCCGAAGATCCCCTGCGTCAGCTTCGCCTGGCCGCTGGGCAGCGTGTCCATCAGTCCCATTCCAGTCCTCCCTTCTTCCACTCGTAGATCAGCCCGATCGCCAGCACGACGACGAACATCGTCATCGCCAGGAAGGCGCTCCACCCGAGCTCGCGCATCTGGACGGCCCAGGGGATGAGGAAGATGGTCTCGAGGTCGAAGACGATGAAGCTGATCGCGACCATGTAGAACTTCACCGAGAAGCGCGCCTTCGTGCTGCCGAGCGGAATCATGCCCGACTCGTAGGGCATGAGCTTCTGGGGAGTGTCGCGACGGGGGTTGAGAATGTGGGAAGTGACGACCATGCCGAGGGCATTCAGGACCGAGAGGCCCAGCAGCATGAGGAGAGGGAGATAAGCTCCCGACATGGGCACGCCAGGGTTTGTGAAATGATTCACGAGGGCGGCGAACGGCGAAAAAGGTACCCGAGCCGTCGTTGGGGTGTCAACCGGACGAAGCGAGAGTTTTCAACGGATTTCGGCGGTTTGACCCGCCTTCCGCATGCGGTCTATCTTCCGCCGCCGCCCGCGCGATTTCCGGCTCCGGATACGCCTCTGTGCGTCCCTCGTTCCGGCCCGCGCAGCCATCACACCGGAGTGCCCGTCTCGATGCCGATCAAGAGCGACAAGTGGATCCGCCGCATGTGCGAGGAGCACGGCATGATCGAGCCGTTCGAGGGCGGGCAGGTCCGCGACGGCAAGATCTCGTACGGCATCTCGTCGTACGGCTACGACATCCGGGTCTCGTCCGAGTTCAAGGTCTTCACGAACGTCCACAACTCGGTCGTCGACCCGAAGAACTTCGACGATCGCTCCTTCGTGGACATCGTGGGGCCCGAGTGCATCATCCCGCCCAACTCCTTCGCCCTGGCCCGGACCGAGGAGTACTTCCGGATCCCCCGCGACGTGCTCGTGGTGTGCGTGGGGAAGTCCACGTACGCGCGCTGCGGCCTCATCGTGAACGTGACGCCGCTCGAGCCCACCTGGGAGGGCTACCTGACGCTCGAGATCTCGAACACGACGCCGTTGCCCGCCAAGGTGTACGGCGGCGAAGGGATCGCCCAGCTCCTCTTCTTCGAGGGGGACGAGGAGCCGGAAGTGGCGTACGCGGACCGCAAGGGCAAGTACATGAAGCAGGTCGGCGTCACGCTGCCGAAGATGTAGCCACGCCGTAAGGACCGGCGGCCACGCCGCGTAGGAGGGTACGGAATGCACGATCCGACACGGACATCGAGCGGCAACCTCATGAACCGACACCTCGGCCTCCTCGGCATCGCGCTCGCTCTCGTGGCCCTCGCCCTGCCCGGCGCCGGCGCCGCGCAGCAGACCGAGATGGATCGACGCCTCGAGGCGCTGTTCGGAAGCCTCTCCTTCGACCAGCCCGTCCGCGTGGCGACCCCGTCGACCTTCGTCGAGGCCACCGGCATCCGGACCGTGGCGGGGGACCACGTGGAGCTCACGCACGTGGGCGGCAGCGTCGACGTCGGCTTCGCCGACATCCGCAACGTGGCCGTCCGGGACAGCCACTGGCTGCAGGGGACCCTGTGGGGTGCCGGCGCCGGCGTCCTCGTCGGCGGTGTCACGGGTCTGCTCATCGGCTCCTTCGACTGTCAGACCCCCACGGGGTGCACGGACGAGGAGCGATCGGGGATGGTGACCTGGGCCGCCGTGCTGGGCGGTGCCGGCGCGATCGGCGGCTTCGTGATCGGGCGCCACTCCTTCTACTGGCAGCCGATCTTCCCCTGAGCCATGGCCTTCGACGAAGGGCTGGCGGAGCGGGTCCGGGACGCTCTGCGGGATCGTGAGGACCTCACCGAGAAGAAGATGTTCGGCGGTCTCTGTTTCCTGCTCGGGGGCAACATGTGCTGCGGCATCGTGGGAGAGGAGCTGATGCTGCGCGTGGGGCCGGAGCGGTACGAGGCGGTGCTGGCTCGCCCCCATGCCCGGGAGATGGACTTCACCGGACGGGCGCTCCGCGGGATGGTGTACGTGGGGTCCGCCGGCCTCGCGGAAGACGCGGCGCTCGCGGAATGGCTGGCACCGGCGGTCTCCTTCGCGGGAAGCCTCCCGCCGAAGTAAGGTGAGGGGTCCCCGTCCCCCAGCCCGAGCCGCGCATTCCTCCGGACACCGAAGCCCCGGTCCTGCTCGAAGCGTTCGAGGTCCGTAAGCGATACGACGGCGTCGACGCGCTCGCGGGGGTCTCTCTCGCCGTGGCGGAAGGGGGGTGCACCGCCCTCGTCGGCGAGAGCGGCTCCGGCAAGACCACGCTGCTGCGGACGTTCAACGCGATGGTTCGACCCGACGGTGGGCGGGTCACGGTCGAGGGGCGGGACGTCACCTCGCTCGATCCGGTGGCGCTGCGCCGGTCCGTGGGATACGTCGAGCAGCGAGGTGGGCTCCTCCCCCACTGGACGATCGAGCGGAACGCCGCCCTCGTCCCGAGGCTCCGGGGCGCCCCCGACGCCGAGGAGCGAGCGCGCCGGGCCCTCGACCTCGTCGGGCTCGACCCCGCGCGCTTCGGCCGTCGCTGGCCTCGGGAGCTCTCGGGGGGGCAGCGGCAGCGGGCCGCCTTCGCCCGCGCTCTGGCCGGCGAGCCGCACGTGCTGCTCCTCGACGAGCCGTTCGGGGCCCTCGACGCCATCACCCGGGTCGACGTCCAGCGGACCTTCGCCGAGCTCCGGCGGCGCCTCCGACTGACGGTCCTGCTGGTCACGCACGACCTGCGCGAGGCGTTCACGCTCGCCGACGAGGTCGCGGTGATGCGCGCCGGGGCGATCGAGCAGGTGGGGCCGCCCGAAGCGCTCCGCGCCGCGCCGCTCACGCCCTACGTCTCCGAGCTGCTCGACAAGGCGGGCGTGGCATGAGCGCCGCGGCGGTCGCGCTCCGCACGATCGGGACGGCGGCGGTGACCGCCCTCGTGCTCTTCCCCGCCGGCGCGGCCGCGCAGGACGTCGACACCGGCTCGCCGGAGCCGGGCGGGGCCCCGGTCGTCGTCGCCGCCAAGCCGTTCGCGGAGAACCTGCTCCTGATGGAGACCTTCGCGCAGCTGCTCGAGGCGCGCGGATTCGCGGTCGCGCGCCGGCCCGGCCTCGGCTCGACCGAGATCGCGTTCTCGGCGCTGCGTGCGGGGGAGATCGACGTCTACCCCGAGTACACCGGCACGGGGTTGCTCGCGGTGCTCGGCGAGGAGCCCCCCTCGAGCGCGTTCGCGGCGTTCCAGCGTGTGTCCGTCGTCTTCCGCGCCCGCTGGGGCGCACGCTGGCTCGCCCCGCTCGGCTTCGAGAACAGCTACGCGATCGCGGTGCGACCCGAGACCGCCGACTCGCTCGGCCTCGCCACCCTCACCGACCTCGCCCGCGTGGCGCCCCGGCTCGTGGCGGGCTTCACGCCCGACTTCATCGGGAGGTCGGACGGGCTGGCCGGGCTCCGCGCCGAGTACGGGATCGAGCCGGCCGAGGTGCGCTCCCTGCTCCAGGCGGTGGAGTACCAGGCGATGGTCTCCCGCGAGGTCGACGTCATCGACGGGTACGGAACGGACGGCCTCATCGACCGCCACGGTCTCGTCGTGCTCGAGGACGACCGCGGTTTCTTTCCGCCGTACGACGCGGCGGCGCTCGTCGGACGGGAGGCGGCCGATTCCCGACCGGGCGTGGTGGCGGCCCTCGGTGAGCTCTCCGGTCGGATCGACGAGCAGCTCATGAGCCGGATGAACCGCCGGGTCGAGGTCGACGGCGAGCCGGTGCGCGCGGTGGCCGAGGCGCTCCTGGCAGAGCTCGGGCGGGTCGG
>CALJLC010000384.1 GCA_937982605.1 uncultured Gemmatimonadales bacterium
CCGGCCACGCTCGTCACGACCGCGGATCACGACGACCGCGTGGTGCCCGGGCACTCGTTCAAGTTCGCCGCGACGCTCCAGGCCGCTCAGGGATGCGACAACCCCACGCTCATCCGCATCGAGACCGACGCCGGTCACGGAGCGGGGACGCCGACATCGAAGGCGATCCAGCAGGCCGCCGACATCCTCGCCTTCCGCGCGCACCACCTCGGGATGTTGCTCACGATCATCCCGTGAGCGGGGTCGACCGCAGGAGCTTCGTGCGCGCGGGAGCGGCGGCCCTCGGGGGACTCGCCGTGGCAGGCGTCGGGTCGGAGCGCGCCGCCGCGGCCACGCCCGGAGGGACCGACGGGCACCGGATCCCGGATCCGGCGCGCTCGCCGGCTCGGCCCGCGCGCGCGCTCGACGTCCTGATCCTCGGGGGCACGAGCTTCCTCGGCCCGCACCAGGTCCACCACGCGCTCGAGCGCGGCCACGCGGTCTCGATCTTCAATCGGGGGCGCACCGAGCCGCGGCTCCACCAAGAGGACTTCGCACGCGTCGAGGAGCTCCTGGGTGACCGGGAGGGCGACCTGTCGGCGCTGGAGGGCCGCCGCTGGGACGTCGTGATCGACAACTCGACGCGACGGGCCGCGTGGGCCGAGGCGACGGTCTCGCTGCTGCGCGACACCGCGGAGCACTACGTCTTCATCTCCTCGACGGGCGTCTACTACCCGTACCGCACGCCGGACGTCGACGAGGACGGGCCGGTGCCGCTGGAGGACAGCCGCGGCGGCGAGGACGGCTCGATGACCTACGGGGTCATGAAGGCCCAGGGCGAGGCCGCGGTGCGGGCGGGATTCGGAGATCGGGCCATCGTGCTGCGGCCCGGTCACATCGTCGGGCCCGGAGACACGCAGCCGAACCGCTTCTGCTACTGGACCACGCGCTTCGAGCGCGGTGGGGAGGTGCTCGTGCCGGGCATGCGCTCGGATCCGGTCCAGCTCGTGGACGTGCGGGACCTCACCGACTTCCTCTTCCGTCTCGTGGAGACGGGAACGGGCGGCACGTACAACGTCGTCGGCCCCGCGTCTCCCATGACGATGGAGGAGTTCGTGCACGGGGTGCGCGCGTGCACCGGCGCGCCCGTCTCCTGGGTCTGGGCGGACGACCACGGCTGGCTGGAGGCCCATGGTCTGACCGGCTTCGTGCCGTGGGTGCTCCCGGTGGGCGACGAGCTGGCGCACATGCGCGTCCACGGGAGCCGGGCGCTCGCCGCCGGGCTCTCGCATCGCCCCCTCGCGCGCACGGTCTTCGACGTCATCGAGTGGTGGCACTCGGACGCGGTGCCCTCCGAGGTGCGGGAGGGTGTCCGCTTTCCGCTCACGCCCGAGCGGGAGCGGGAGATGATCACGGCGTGGCGGAGCCGGGGATCACCATGACCCCCTCCCCACGCCCTCCGGTCGAGTGCAGCCACCATCACACCGGCATCCATGTCACCGACGTGGACACCGCGATCTCGTACTGGGTCGAGACGCTCGGCTTCGAGCACTCGTTCAGCTGGGGCGAGCCGCCGTCGATCGCGGGCGTGAAGCTCGGGAGCGCCGAGATCTTCCTTCAGCGCGGCGAGCCGAATCCGGCGGGCTGCAACCTCTTCTTCCTCGTCGACGACGCCGACGCGCTCTTCTCCTTCCAGCGGGATCGCGGTGCAGAGATCGTGGTCGAGCCGGCCGACCGCGCATACGGCATCCGCGACTACGCGGTCCGGGATCTGCACGGATACGACATCTCCTTCGGCCACTACATCTACACCGTCGGCGATCCGGTGCCGATCGAGCGCGTCGACGTGCCGGTCCGGCTCGAGCGCCGCCTCGCCGCGCTCCTCGCCGATCTGGCGGAGCACAAGCGGATGAGCGTCGACTCGTGCCTCGAGGAGATCCTGCTGCACACCTGCGAGCCGCTCGGCGACGGCGTCGCGAGCCCGCACACCGCGAGCCAGCTCCGCCACATCCAGGAGCTCAAGGCGAAGCACGGCATCGACTACGACTGCCACGCCAGCTATCGCTTCGTCGAGGAGTAGGGCTACTCCGAGAACGCCGCGTCGAAGGCGGTGTCCGACGTCGGGAAGTCGAGGCCGCGCACGAAGGCGCACGCCTCCTCCGCCCCGTGCTCACGGTCCATCCCCGAGTCCTCCCACTCGACGGAGAGCGGGCCGTCGTATCCCGCGCGGTTGAGCGCCCGGATCACCTCCTCGAACGGCACGTAGCCCCGCCCGAGCGAGCGGAAGTCCCAGTACCGGTCCCGGTGGCCGAAGGGGAGGTGTCCGCCGAAGACGCCCGACGGCATCGGCCGGTCGGACCACCAGACGTCCTTCATGTGCGCGTGGTAGATGCGCGCGCCGAAGCGGTGGATGAAGTCGACGCAGTCGACGCCCTGGTACGCCAGGTGGCTGGGGTCGTAGTTGAAGCCGAACGCCTCGCGTCCACCGAGCGCGTCGATCGCGCGCTGGGCCGTGGCGATGTCGAAGGCGATCTCCGTCGGGTGCACCTCGAGCGCGAAGCGGACGCCCACCTCGTCGAAGACGTCGAGGATCGGGCCCCATCGCGCGGCGAAGTCCACGAAGCCCGCCTCGATCATCGACTCGGGCACCGGCGGGAAGGCGTAGAGCAGGTGCCAGATCGAGCTCCCGGTGAAGCCGTTCACCACCGGCACGCCGAGGTTGGCGGCGGCCCGCGCGGTCGTCTTCATCTCCTCGGCCGCTCGCGTCCGCACGCCTTCGGGATCCCCGTCGTCCCAGACATGCGCGGGCAGGATCGACTCGTGCCGCTCGTCGATTCGGTCGCAGACGGCCTGACCGACCAGGTGGTTGCTGACGGCGAAGACGTCGAGCCCGTGCGACGCCAGCAGCTCGCGCCGCTCGACGCAGTAGTCGGGATCCTCGGCCGCCTGACCGACGTCGAAGTGGTCGCCCCAGCAGGCGAGCTCGAGGCCGTCGTAGCCCCACGCCGCGGCTTTCTCGGCGAGCGTCGCGAGGGGAAGGTCGGCCCACTGGCCGGTGAAGAGCGTGACGGGTCGGGTCATGAGGTTTCGTGGTCGTCGGGTGCCGCGTGTCGCGGGCTCAGCTCGCGCTGCCGGGCTCGTAGGCCATCTCGACCCACGCGCCCTCCCTGCTGCTGCGCACCGCCTGGTGGATGAAGTGCACCCCGCGTGCGCCGTCGCGGACGTCGGGGTAGTCGAGCGAAGGACCCGCGCCGGCCGCGGACGCGCCGCCGCCGGAGCCGTCGCGTCCGGCGGCGCGGATCGCCGACGCCGCCCCTCGGTACACGTTCGCGAACGCCTCGATGAAGCCCTCGGGGTGACCGCCGGGGAGCCTCGTCGCGGCGGCCGCCGCCGGGCCGAGTGCGCCGCTGCCCCGGTGCAGCACCGTCTCGTCTCCGTGGGGATCGAGCAGCCGGAGCCGGTTCGGCTCCTCCTGACGCCAGTCGAGGCCGCCTTCCGCACCGTAGACGCGGAGGCGAAGGCCGTTGCGTTCGCCCGTGGCGATCTGCGAGGCGAGCAGGACGGCGCGCACGCCGCCCTCGAGCTCCAGGATCACCGTGGCATCGTCCTCGAGCTTTCGCCCCTCCACGACCGTTCCGAGGTCGGCGAAGAGGCGGGTGACCTCCAGGCCCGTGACGTAACGGACCAGGTTGTGCGCGTGCGAGCCGATGTCGCCGAGCGCCGACGAGACGCCCGCGCGCGCCGGATCTCCGCGCCACTCCGCCTGCTTCTGGCCCTCGGCCTCCAGCAGCGTACGCAGCCACCCCTGATGGTACTCCACCACCACCTTCCGGAGCGGCCCAAGCGCGCCCGCGCGCACGCGAGCGCGCGCCTCCTTCACCATCGGGTAGCCGGTGTAGTTGTGCGTGACGCAGAAGACGAGGCCGCTCGCTTCGGTGAGCCGGCACAGCTCGTCGGCGTCCTCGACCGTCGTCGTGAGCGGCTTGTCGCAGATCACGTGGATGCCGCGCTCGAGAAAGGGCTTCGCCACCGGGTGATGCAGGTGGTTGGGGGTCACGATCGAGACGGCCTCGATCCGCTCGCCTTCGGGAAGCGCGCCCTCCGCTTCGGCCATCGCCTCCCAGGAGCCGTACGCGCGCCCGGGGGCGATCCCGAGCTTGGCGCCGGTGGCGGCGGACTTCTCCGGGTTCGACGAGAAGGCGCCCGCCACCAGCGCGTACTCTCCGTCGAGCGCGGCCGCCATCCGATGTACCGCGCCGATGAACGCGTCGGGGCCGCCGCCGACCATCCCGTACCGGATCGGCTTCACGAGGGCCCGCCCCTCACGTGCGAGCCGCGGTCACGCGCCCGCGGCCCCGGCGGCGTCCCCGATCCGCTCGACCCGGTAGCCGCCCGCGGCGCGGTCGCGCGCGTAGAGCACCCCGAAGATGAGGGCCAGGATCGCGCACAGCGGCACCACGTAGCGGAAGGAGATCCGGCCGCCGTAGTTGTCGGCTGGGCCGAGGATCGCCTGCGCGTCTCCGACGAGCCCGGGGTCGACGTCCGAGCTGATGACGGCCCGCAGCGCGTTCGCCGTCGCCGGCGCGGGAAGCTCGCCCTCCTGCTGATAGCCGCGCGCGACGACGCGGACGGCGTCCTGCGCCATCTGCACGTCCGGCCCGCTCATCGTCGCCAGCCGGCGCTCCGCGCGCTCGAAGAGCGCGACGGTCTCGGCCGCGGGGAGCCGCTCGTGCGCGTACCGGTCGGCCACCGCCCCCATCTGGGGCGACGTCAGCAGCCCGACCGTGGCCATGCCCACGGTGCCCATCAGACCGAGCCCGAGCGCGCCCGAACGGGGGACCCGCTCGGAGACCACGCCGAGCATCGTCGGCCAGAAGTAGCAGACCCCGACGGCGAAGACCGTCGCGGCCGCGAACGTCGCGGCGGAGCCGGCCGCGTACGAGAGCGCGAGCAGCCCCACACCCGACACGATCGCGGAGGCCAGGAGCAGGCCGGTCGGGCTGAAACGGTGCACGAAAGCCCCGGCCCGGTAGCGCATGACCGCCATGAGCCCGTTGATCCAGACGAGCACCAGCATACCGGCCATCCCGCCGGCCTCGAGCACGGCGGGTACCCAGCGGTTCGGGCCCAGCTCGACCGAGGCGGTCATCGCCATCGCGATGAGCATGACCCACATGAGCGGCGTCGCGAACGCGGCGCGGAACATCTCGCCCATGCTCACGCCGGCCTCGACGCCCTCGGTGACCGGGAAGGGCTCGCGCAGGATCATCCATCCGTACAGCAGCGTCGGGATCAGGATCAGGCCGATCTTGATCTGCCAGTCGCCGATCCCCACGGCATCCAGGCCGAACGCCGCGAGACCGCCGAGCACTACGCCGCCCGGGAACCAGACGTGGAACTGGTTGAGCTTCACCGTCTTGTCGTCCGGGTAGAGCGCGGCGACCAGCGGGTTGCACGCGGCCTCCACGAGGCCGTTGCCCATGGCGATGATCAGCGCGCCGAGGAAGAGCATCCCGAACCCCCCGGCACCGATCATCGTGATCGCGCCGATCAGGTGGCCGACGAAGGCGAAGCGCAGCAGCGTGCGCATGCCGAGCGAGTCGGCGAGCGGCGCGAAGACGAGCTGCGAGACGGCGAAGCCCCAGAGCGCCGCGCCGCCGATCCAGCCGACCTGCTCGTTGGTCAGCACGAAGTCCCGCTTGAGCGCGAGCATGACCGCGCCCACGGTGGCGAAGGCGACCGATGTCGCGACGAGGGCGACGCAGCTGCCCAGGAAGAGGCGGCGCGCGTTGGGGGCGGTGGCGGGAGCGTTCATGCGTGGCGTCGGGGCTGAGCGTCGGTGCGGACCGGAGCGGGACGACGCACCGGAGGAGACGAGGCGAGCCTCACGTGAGCCCGATGTGGCGCAGCACCTCGGGCGGAGGCGGGTCCCACCTCTGGAGCGGGATGTTGCCGATGTACTCGAGGTCCTGCATGCCTTCGGGGGTGGTCCAGAAGGCGGTCGAGGTCAGATAGCGAACCCGGTCGAAGAAGCGCGCGCCGGACTCGTAGCCGGGCGGGGCGTTCTCCTCCCAGCAGATGTCGTCGCAGATGGCGTGCTGCTGTTCGAGCGTCAGCGACCGGAAGCGGAGGCCGCCCCCGCCGGCCGCTCGGGCCCCGACGCTGCCGAAGCGGACGTCGGCCTCGCGATCGAGCCAGACGAGGCCGCCCCGGATCAGCACGAGATCCCGCTCGTTGCCCTCGTACGGCGCGCTCACCCACTCGTCGATGAAGTCGTGCGCGCCGAGCGCGCTCGCCGACGGAGAGCGGTCGTCCGCCGGCAGGATCACGTCGCACAGGGCCGCGAGCGACTCGAGCTCGTCGGCGGTGAGCGTCCGCTCCCACGGCACGGTGGGCGCGACCAGATCGGGGTCCCAGGCGGTACCGGCGGCCTTCGGGTTGCTCGTCGGAGCCGGAGCGCCGACGTCCACGCCCTGCTCGCCCGGCGCGCACTGCGTCAGCGTCGGCGCCGCGGCGGCGATCGCGAGGACCTTGAGCGCCTGGCGACGGTCCATCGGGAGCGCGCCGGCCGCGGCCGAGCGGGCCGGATCCGTGTGGGGGGCACACCCCCGTGCGTCGTCCGGGGCCCCGGCCTCGCCCTCGGTGGCACGCACGACCGGCAGCTCGATGCCCCGCCGCTCCCTCGGGTCGCCCCCCCTCCCCCGACGGTCGTCGCTCATCCGATGCTCCTCTGCGCGAGCTGCTCGACGATGTAGTCCGACGCCCGCCACGCGATGGCCATGATCGAGAGGGTGGGGTTCTTGTCCGCGTTCGAGACGAAGCACGCGCCGTCGGTGACGAAGAGGTTGTCGACCTCCCACGACTGGCAGAACTGGTTCAGCACCGATCGCCTCGGGTCGTCTCCCATGATCGCGCCACCCACCTCGTGGATGATCTGGCCGGGCGCGGCGATCGCGTCCGCGCCGTCGTCGTGCACGGTGCTCGTGACGTTGCCGCCCATCGCCTCGATGATGTCGCGGAAGGTGTGCTGCATGTGCCGGCACTGGTTCAGCTCGTGGTCGGACCACTCCCAGTGGAAGCGCAGCGTCGGGATCCCCCACTGGTCCACCCCGTCGGGGTCGATCTCGCAGTAGCAGTCCTCGTTGGGGATCATCTCGCCCCGCCCGCTGAAGCCGATGAACGACCCGTAGTAGCGCCGGCACTCCTCCTTGAAGCGCCGGCCGTACGCGCCCTCGGTGAACGGCGCGAGCCCGCCCATGAAGCCGAAGCCGGGCATCTTGCGACCGCCGCCGAACTCGATGTGGTAGCCGCGCGCGAAGTCGAGGCGGCCCGCCGCCTGCTCCTGGTAGAGCCACCACGGCATGTAGAGGTGCATCGCCGAGGCGCCGTCGGCGTTGTGCGGCGGCATGTTCTCGAGCGCGGGGATCTGGCCGCCGACGAAGGCGCCGACGGTGTCCATGACGTACTTGCCGACGAGCCCGCTCCCGTTGCCGATCCCGTCCGGGTGCGCCGCGCTCTTGGAGTTGAGCATGATGCGCGCGGACTCGCACGCGCTCGCCGCGAGGATCACCACCCGGGCGCTCACGTGCTCGTCGAGGCGCGTCGTCTTGTCGATGTAGTGCACGCCGGTGGCGCGGCCCTGGGCGTCGACGGTGACCTCGCGCACCATCGCGTCGGTGACGATGTCGAGGTTGCCGGTGGCGAGCGCGGGTGGCAGCAGCACCGTCGGCGACTGGAAGTTCGCCTTGATCGAGCAGCCCCGTCCGCACGGTGTCGCGTAGAAGCACGCCGCCCGGGATCGCATGGAATCCGCGGTCACGCGCTGGGCGAGCGGGTTGTTCGGCCAGAGCTCACGGCTGAGTCGATCGGCGTCCTGGCGCTGCGTCATGATGGCGAGGTGCGCCGGAATGACCGGGATGTCGAGCTGCTCGCCGCACACCTTCTGCGTCAGGAGCTCTTCGGCGCGCGGGGCCGGGGGCGGCTGCAGCACGCCCGGAGAGGAGTCCGGTGTGTTCTCGAGCCCTTCGTTGGAGCCGTAGACGCCGATGAGCATCTCGGTGCGGTCGTAGTACGGCGCCACGTCGTCGTACGACATCGGCCAGTCGAAGCCGAGGCCGTCCCGCGAGCGCGGCTTGTAGTCGTACTCGCCCATGCGCAGCGAGATACGGCCCCAGTGGTTCGTGCGGCCCCCGAGCATGCGCGCGCGCCACCACATGAAGTTGACGCCCTCGGCGCTCGCGTACGGCTCGCCCGGCACCTGCCAGCCGCCGTCGACCGTGGCGTCGTAGAAGCCGAACGGCTTCTCCGGCGTCCCCGCGCCGCGCATCGGCGCGTCCTTGGGGAGCTGGAACATCGGCGTCTCGGTGACCGGGTCGTAGTCGCGCCCCGCCTCGAGCATGAGGACGCGCACGCCCTGGCACGCGAGCACGTAGGCGCACATCCCACCCGCCGCACCCGACCCCACCACGATCGCGTCGTACTCCTGCTGCGCCTTGCGCCTCATCGGATGCCTTCAGGGAGGCGATCGCGCCAGGTCGTCGATCCGGGACCCGCCACGAGGTGAGGCGCGGTCATCCGATCACTCCGATCGAGGCGAGGTGCGCGTAACTCCGGCGAACGCTGGCCACCGAGTCGTCCGGGCGGTCGTGCTCGACGAAGGCGTGCAGGAGGCCCTGCTCCTCGGCCGCCCCGAGCGAGGCGGCGAAGTCGATGACGCCGTCGCCCACGTCGACCATGCGACCGTCCGCGGTGCGGTCCTTCACGTGGACGCTCGTCACGCGGCCCGCGCGCCTGGCGAGCTGCGCCAGGGGATCGTCGCCTCCGTGCACCGTCCAGAAGATGTCCATCTGCCAGTCGACGAGCGCCGGATCGGTCCGGTCCAGGAGCGGCTCCATCGTGATCGAGCCGTCGTCGAGCGCCCGGAAGTCCCAGTCGTGGTTGTGATAGCCGAAGCGCATCCCCGCCGCCTGCACCGCCGCGCCGATACGGTCGAAGTCCTCGGCCACGCGCAGGAGCCCCTCGGGCGTGCGCTCGCTCCCGCCGATCGACGGGACGACCATGAGCGTCTGCCCGAGCACCGTGGCGCCCGCGATGGCGGCGTCCAGGTCGGTGCGGAGCGCGTCGAGGCCGTAGTGGCTGGACGCGGCCCGCAGCCCCGCGGCGTCGAGCGCCGCGCGCATCTCGGTCGGGCTCATCCCGTGGAGCTGGAAGAGCTCCACCTCGCGGTAGCCGATCTCGGCGAGCGCAGCGAAGACGGCGTGCGGGTCCTCGGCCATGGCGTCGCGCAGCGTGTAGATCTGGACGCCGAGCGCGGCCAGGAGAGGCGGAGACTCCGGCTCCTCGGAAGCGTCGGCGGGCCCGAGGCACCCCGCGAGAGCGGCGCCGAGCGGCGCGGTGGCGAGGAAGCTGCGGCGGTCCATCATCCACCGCCTCCCAGCTCCCGGATCTTGATGTTGCGGTACCAGACCGGGTCGCCGTGGTCCTGCAGCCCGATGTGGCCGCTGGCGGCCCGGCCGTACGCCGGCCACTCCACGAACTTGCTGGCGGCGACCTTCTCCTCCCACTCGGGACTGCCGAGGACGTAGGCGACGACCCGCTGCCCGTTCATCCAGTGCTCGACCTCGTTGCCGCGCACGACGATGCGCACCGAGTTCCACTCCCGGACCGGCCGGACGACGCCCCGCGGCGCCGGGTCCAGGCCGTAGTTGGCGCCCGCGCTGGTGAGCGGGCTCCGGCCGTCGGGGTGCCGCTCGTCGTCGAGCACCTGCATCTCGGGTGCGCTGTGGTAGATCCATTCCTCGCCTTCGGCGGCACGGTAGAAGATCCCGCTGTTGCCGCCCTCCTCGAGGCGCCACTCGAGCGCGAGCTCGAAGTCGGTGAAGGTGCGATCGGTGACGATGTCGCC
>CALJLC010000385.1 GCA_937982605.1 uncultured Gemmatimonadales bacterium
GCATCGAGCCACCGGCTGCTCTATGCGACGGAGGAGCTGACCCGCGATCTCCACCTGTCGGGCGTCGCGTCCGTGACGATCCGTGTCGCTGCCGACGCCGAGGCGGCGAACCTCTCCGTCTGGCTCGTCTCCCTCCCCTGGACGGAGGGGGGCGACATCACGGACAACGTGATCACCCGCGGCTGGGCGGATCCCCAGAACGACGTCTCGCTCTGGGAGGGCACGCCCCTCGTGCCCGGAGAGTTCCGGGAGCTCACCTTCGACCTCCAGCCGGACGACCAGATCATCCCGTCGGGTCAGCGTCTGGGCCTCATGATCTTCTCCAGCGACCCGGAGTTCACCCTCTGGCCCGAGCCGGGCACGCGGTTGAGCGTGGACCTGGCGGGCACGTCCGTCACGCTCCCGATCGTGGGCGGAAGGGCGGCGCTGGGTCGGCCGGTGAGCTGAAACGGCGGGGGATCGCGGAGCGGATCCGACCGGATTGGTAGGACCCGGGTCCTCGTTCGTTGTCGGGGTGATGACACGCGACGATCCCCTCCTTCTCGACCGGCTCGCCGCCGGTGACGAACGGGTGCTCGAGGAGCTCCTGGCGCGTCACTGGGACGGGCTGCTCCGGTACGCCTGGGGGTTCCTGCGTGACTGGGATCGCGCCGAAGACGTGACGCAGGGGGCGTACGTCCGCCTCTGGGCGGAGCGCGACCGCTGGGAGGCGGGCAGCGCCACGGGGCTCCTCTACCGCATCGTCCGCAACGCGTCGCTCGACGTCGTGCGCAGGGCCTCGCGACGCGCCGGCTCGGGCGCGATCGCGGCGATGCCCGCCCAGGGCGCTCCGGATCGAACCCTGGAGCTCTCGGAGCTCGAGCGCGCGGCCGCGGCCGCCGTGGCCTCGCTTCCCGAACGACGGGGCGAGGTGTTCCGGCTGGCACGAGAGCAGGCGCTCTCCTACGCGGAGATCGCCGACGTGATGGGGCTGTCCGTGCAGACCGTCGCCAACCACATGAGCCTCGCCCTCTCGGATCTCCGTGCGGCGCTGCGCCCCCATCTGGACGCCGAGGGGCGCGCCGACGATTCGGAGCGAGGGCGAACGGAGGCCGAGTCATGACCGAAGACGTCCTGCTCCGGGTCATCGGCGGAGACGCCGAGCCTCTCGAAGTCCGTCGTGTCGAGCGCTGGCGCGCGGAGTCCGAGGCACACGATCTCCGGTATCGGGAGCTGGCGATGATCTGGAAGGCGACGGGTCGCAGCGGATCCCCCGCGGCCGGCGTCGACCGCCCCGGTCCGTCCGTGGAGGTCGTGCGCGCACGGGGGGAGGCGCTGCGGCGGCGCGACGCGCGCATGCAGCGAATGCGGCGCTGGTCCGCACGGGTCGCCCCCTGGGCGGCAGCGGCCACCATCGCGGCCGTGGGCCTGTTGCTGCGCGGGGGCGACGCCCCGGACGACGGGACTCCGGGGGCCGAGTTCGTCGCCGGGCCCACCGAGGCGACGACCGTGACCTTTCCCGACGGCAGCTTCGTGCGGCTCGACGCGGGGGCGCGGGTCCGCTTCGCGGGCGACGGGCCGCGGCGGGAGGCGTGGGTGACAGGCCGCGCCTTCTTCGGGATCACCGAGGACTCGGCCCGGCCCTTCGAGGTGCATACCGGCCTCGGAGAAGTCGCAGTGCTGGGAACCCGATTCGAGGTGCGCGAGGACGAGCTCGGCCTGCGCGTCGTCGTCGTGGAGGGTCGGGTCGCCGTCTCCGCTCCGGGTGGACGTCGGGCCGAGCTGGCCAAAGGGCAGGTGGCGGAGCTGGCCCGAAACGGGGACTTCTCCGTCCGCACGGTCGACGACGTGTACGAGCTTCTCGACTGGGAGGGGGGGCTGTTGCTCTTCCAGGGGACCGCGCTGGCGCAGGTGGCCGAGGAGGTCGCGGCCCACTTCGGCGTGCCGGTCACCGTCCAGGAGTCGCTGCGGGATCGCTCGCTGACTGCGTGGTTCGAGGACGATCCGCTGGAGGAGGTGGTGGAGTCGATCTGTCTGCTCGTCGAGGCGCGCTGTGAAGTCGCGACCTCCGGCGTGCGGATCGGGCACTGACGAACGGCCCGCCGGGGCCGGGACTTCGGACGAAGACGGGAGGAGGAGCGGTGATCGTGAGGAGCGGACGAAGGACTGCGGTTCGGTCGGTCGTGCTCGGTCTGGCCTTCGCGGTGGCGTGGGCCGCGGTCGGTCGTCCGACCGCGGCCCAGGAGGAGGGATCGGGCGCCCTGGGCGTACGGACGGCGCGGCTTCAGGTCACCGACGTCGATCTCGCCGACGCGTTGCGGTCGCTGCAGCAGCGATCGGGCGTCCGCATCGGTTTCAGCCCGGAGGCCCTTCCGGACGCGGCGCGCGTCAGCTGCGACTGCGCCGACGTCACCGTCTCGGCCGCGCTCCGACGTCTCCTCGCCGAAACCGGGCTCACGTTCGTGGAGCGTCGGAGTCAGATCCTGATCGTGCCGGCGGGGGAGCCGGAGCTCGGCGCGGCGGGGCTTCGCGGTCGCGTGGTCGAACGGGAGAGCGGTGATCCGATCCGGAGCGCGCGGGTCGTGCTGAACGAGCTGGGGCAGGCCACCCTCACCGACGCCGACGGCCGATTCGACTTCCCCGCTCTGGATCCCGGTGCGTATCACCTCGAGGTCGAGGCGCTCGGCTACCTGCCCTCGGGCCGCCGTCGGGTGGAGGTGGAGGCCGGTGGGCACGCCACGGCGTCGATCTCACTCGCCGCGAATCCTCTCGTGCTGGCGGAGATCGTCGTGGCCCCCGGAACCTTCGGCATGCTGGAGGAGGTGACCTTCCGACCGCAGACGCTCACGCGAGCCCAGATGCGGGCGCTCCCGCAGCTCGGCGAGGACGTGTTCCGTACGCTCGAGCGCCTCCCCGGCGTGGCGACGGACGACATCTCGGCGCGGATGAGCGTTCGAGGCGGCAACGAAGACGAGCTGCTCGTCATGCTCGACGGCGCCGAGCTCTTCGAGCCGTACCACCTCAAGGACCTCGATGCCGCGCTCGGGGTGATCGACGTCGCGACCCTCCGGGGAGCCAGCCTCGTGGCGGGCGGCCTTCCCACGGAACACGGCGATCGGATGGCCGGGCTGCTCGACATGCGCACCCGTCAGCCGGTGGGGGAGGGTGCGCGGCACTCGGTCGGCTTCAGCGTCTCGAACGTCACCGCACGGACGCAGGGGAGCTTCGGGGACGGGGCGGGAGGATGGTACGTCTCCGCACGGAGGGGTTTCCTCGATCTCCTTCTGGACCTCGCGGAGGCGTCCAGCGGCTCCTCCAACGACGAGCTCTCGCCGAGCTACTTCGACGTCATGGGGAAGGTCGAGCTCTTTCCGGCGGACGGGCACAGGCTCTCGGTGCACACGCTCTACGCCGGGGACGATCTGTCCCTGGCCGAGCTCGATCCTTCCGGTGATTCGGCCGAACTCGGCTCGCAGTGGACGAATGTCAACCTGTGGGCCACCTGGGACTGGCGAGCGAACGCCGCGCTCGACGTCACGACCGTGGTGTCGACCAGCCGCCTCGAGCGCAGCCGCCGGGGGGACTGGGACGCGCCCGGATCCTCGGAGGTCGCCGACTACGCGGTCGTCGACGATCGGGCGTCCTTCGACGCGCACACGATCCGTCAGGACTGGAGCCTGGGCGTCAGGCCGGGGCTCGTGCTCAAGGCCGGTGGGCAGCTCCGCCTGACGCACGCCGACTACCGCTACGACAACGTCGTCGGGCGCGAGTTCGTGGACGCGTCGGGAAGCGTGGCGCTCGCCCTCGACACGACTTCGGCCGCCCTCGCGCCACGCTCGACCGAGTCGACCGTGTATCTGGCTGCCCGGGTGCAGCCCTTCGCGCCGCTCACCGTCGAAGCCGGCGCGCGCTACGACCGACGATCCCACACGGGGGATTCGGACGTCTCACCGCGTCTCCACGTGGCCTGGGAGGTCGGCGGCGGGACGACGGTGCGCGGGAGCATCGGCGAGTACCGACAGTCGCACGGAGTGGAGGAGCTCTCGGTCGTGGACGGGGACACGCTGTTCTTCCCCTCCGAGGTTGCACGGCAGGTGGCCGTCGGGATCGAGCACCGCTTCGCGAACGACCTCCGCCTCCGCCTCGAGGGCTACTCGCGACGAACCGACGAGCCGCGACCTCGCTGGGTCAACGTCGGCCGGGAGATCATCCCCTTCCCGGAGATCGGCGAGGACCGGGTGCGCATCGACCCCGACCGTGCCCGCGCCCAGGGGTTGGAGCTGGACGTCTCGGGCCCGCTCGGAAGCCGCGCCCAGGGATCCGTCACCTACGTCCTCGCCCGAGCGGAGGACCGCGTCGGCGGCGTATGGACCCCGCGCACCCTCGATCAGCGGCACACGCTGGGAGCCCGCTGGCACTTCGAGCCGAACCCCCGCTGGACGCTCTCGGCCGGTTGGCAGTACCACACCGGCTGGCCGTCGACGCCGATGGAGTTCCGGGTCGACACGATCTCGAGCTCGGACCCGACCGACCCGAGCCAGCGCCAGATCCTCATCACCGAGATGCCGGGTGACATCAACTCCGATCGGCTGCCGGCCTATCACCGGCTCGACGTTCGTGTCACGCGGACCTTCTCGGTCGGGCGGGGCCGGCTCGACCTCTTTCTCGACGTCTTCAATCTGTACAACCGCAGCAACCTCCGGTCGTACGACTACGGCGTGAGGCTCCCGGCGGGGATCGCGATTCGAAATCCCGGAGAGACGCTCCTCCCGCTCCTGCCCTCGTTCGGACTGACCTGGACCTTCTGAGGACGCCGCCGGGCGAAGAGGGTCCGCGAGCCCGTCGCGGGGCGAGCAGTTGCCCCCGGGCGTCGCGAACGCCAGCATCAGATCAGCGTGGACACGGGGCCCGGGAGGGGTGATGACAGGGTGGAGTGCGGGAGTGCGAGCGGCGGTGGTGATCGTGCCGCTCCTCGTCGCGTCGGCGACGCCGACGACGGCGCAGGAGGAGCGTGCGCCTGCCGCGAACGCGGTCGTGCTCGACGGACCGCACGCCGACGCCGTGCGCGCCGCGGAAGTGGCCTTCGCCCGCACGATGGCGGATCGCGACTTCGAGGCGTTCCTGACCTTCATCGCGGCCGACGCAGTCTTCTTCGCCGGAAACCGGCCGCTCCGCGGCCGTGACGCGATCGGCGAGGCGTGGCGTCCTTTCTTCGAAGGTGCCGAGGCTCCGTTCTCGTGGACGCCCGACGTGGTGCAGGTGCTCGACGCGGGCGGACTCGCCTTCAGCTCCGGACCCGTGACCGCAGCGTCGGGAGAGGCTGCGGGCCGCTTCAACTCGGTCTGGCGCCAGGAACCCGACGGCCGCTGGCGTGTGATCTTCG
>CALJLC010000386.1 GCA_937982605.1 uncultured Gemmatimonadales bacterium
TCGTGTGAGCGAACGACGTCTATCAGCAGCGTCACACTTCGACTACCCGACCCCCTGCCGTTGTGGCCGTCCCGTAGAGCGCGACCGCCCCGGAGTTGCCGACCGCGACCTCCAGGAGGAACGGCGTCGCCAGACCGCCGACCACGCCCATGATCGCCAGACCGGGGGAGTCCTGTCGGTCGGAGAGGACGATCGCCAGCACGGCGGTCGTGGCCATGATGGAGAACGCCACCCAGAGCGGCAGCAGCGCGTAGAGCTGCGAGCCCCCGAACGCGGTCAGGTACAGCAGCGCGATGCCGCCCCCGAGCAGCGCCTGGGCCAGCTTCTGCCTCTCGGTCTCCAGGCGGAGGCCGACGACGAGCAGGACGAGGCCGGACGCGAAGCCGGAAGCGAGCCGGAGCGCCGGGGTGATCCAGCCGCGGTCGAAGGAGAGCTTGAGCAGGAAGGCGAAGGCGAGAACGACGAATCCGATCCCGACCCGGCCCAGCCACTTCTCGCCCTCCTCCTCGAGCGACGCCGCCCCCGCGCTCCGTTCGCCGGCGTCCGGCCCCGGGGCGGCCGAGGGAGGTGCGGCGCCGGCGCCGGCCGCCGACCGCCTCGCGGCCCTCTCGGCCCCGTCGCGGAAGAACGGACGGTCCCGCTCCTCCACGGGCGGCGACCGGGTCTCGGGGCGCGGGGGCCGGGCCGGCGCCGACCCCTGCCGCCTCAGCAGCTCGGCCACCTGACGCTCAAGAGCCGCGACGCGGCGTTCCAGCGACGACCGCTCGTCCACGGACCTCTCCTCGTTGGTCATCGCCTCGCTCGTCCCGCGGGCCGGGAAGCGCCGCCACGGGCTCCCCGCCCATATTGTGCTCATGCCCCGCTTCCGGTCGCAACGAGAACGACGTCTCTGGCTGTGGGCGATCGCCGCGCAGGGGGCCATCTACGCCAGCGTCGGCCTGGCCGGTTCGCTCGCTCGCTTCCTGGAGAGCGAGGGTCTGCTCGGTGTCGCGTTCGCCGCGGCCTTCCTCGTGACGATCGCGGCCGTCCTGGGAATCGGTCTGGGCTCACGCCCCCGCGCGGCCGAGCTGTGGATCGGCGTCGGCACGGTGGCCGCCTACGTCATGCTGGTCGTGCGGATGGGCGTCGCGCCGCTCGAGCGGACGCACCTCTTCGAGTACGGCCTGGTGGCGGTCCTCGTGTACGAAGCGCTGACGGAGCGGCGCGGCGCGGGCGGCCGGGTCCCCGCTCCGGCGTTGCTCGCCGTGGTGATCACGGCCGGGCTCGGGTGGATCGACGAGGCGATCCAGGCGGAGCTTCCCGGCCGCGTCTACGACCTCCGCGACGTCGGGGTCAACGCGCTCGCCGCGGTGATCGCCACCGCCGCGCGATCGGCGCTCGGGTGGGTGCGACGACCCCGGTCGGCGGAGCGGGAGGCCGGAGGGGGCGGCGGGACGGGTCCGCCGGAGTGAAGCCGGGCCGGACGCAGCCTATCGCTCCGGCCTCCAGAAGACCCCCTGCGGTACGGGCCGTCCCGGAAGCGTCTGCAGGAACGCGTACAGGTCGGCCTTCTCGTCCTCGGTGAAGTAGGCGAAGCGGTCCCTGGCCACGACGGCCATCAGCCCGAGGTCGCGCCCGCCGATCGGCACGCCGGTGCGCATGAGCGTCTGGAAGTCCTCCCAGGAGTAGGCCGCGACGATGGCCAGGTCCGGCGGCGCGATGTCGACCTCCTGCCACGCCCCGCGCAGGTCGAGACCGTGGCACTCGTTGCACGTCGTCATGGCCAGACGCTCTCCGCGGATCAGCGCGGGGTCCTCGTCCGGACCGACGATCATCGGTGGCACCCGCTCCGCCCATCGCGCCATGTGCTCCTCGTCCCCGCGCGCGAGCCACCAGCGCGCCCGCAGCCCGAGGCTCGGCCGAGGAAGCTCCTGCTCGACGACGGGGGCCGAGCGAAGGAAGGCGATCAAGGCCGCGAGGTCGTCCTCCGGCAGGTGTCGGAAGTTGTACGACGGCATCGACCAGAGCGCGCGCCCGTCGTGGCCGACCCCGCCCCGGATCGCGTCGGCCAGCGTCCGGTCGTCGTGCGCCCGCGCGTGGAGCGCGAGGTTCGGGGCGACGGCGCGGCGCACCCACGGCCACTCGTCGGTGAAGACCTGCCCCTCGAGACGCTGGCCGTGACAGCCGAAGCACCCCCGCGTGCGCGTCAGGTGCCGCCCGCGGGCGAGAGAGGCCGAGTCCGTCGGCAGCGCCGCCGTGAACTCCGGCGGCGGCTCGTAGGCGCGCAGCCGGATCTCGCTCAGCGTGACGACGGCGCCGATGCCGGCGAGCCCGATCCCGACGACGACCGCGGCCGTGAGGGCCAGGCCGCGCGCGAGCCCGCGCACCGTCACGCCACGGCCTTCACGATCCTCTCGATCTGATTCCGGTGCACGAGGTCGTGTCCGGCGTACAGCCGGATTATGTGACGGACCGACTCGTCCCCGCGCTCGGCGTGGACCCCCACCCGGTCGAGGTCGGCCTCGGAGGCCGCGCGCAGCAGCGCGAGGTTGGCCGCGCGCAACGTCGCGAAGACGTCCAGCGCGCGCACGGGATCGGTGTCGGCGTAGCCGAGGCGGTCCGCCCACCGGTCCTGGTCGTAGCCGGCGAGCGTGGGGCGGTCTTCGGCGAGCACCTTCCGGAGTCGGTAGCCCCACACGAGCTCGGAGTCGGCCAGGTGCTGGAGGACCTCCGCCACGCTCCATTTCCCGGGAGCCTCCGGAGTCCCGAGCTCGGCGTCGGTGAGCGCGCCGGCCCTGGCCCGACACCACGACTCGGTGGAGCCGAGCACCTCCATCGGATCCTGCTCCCCGAGCAGCTCGATCACCGCCGTGATGTAGGCGGCGGCGTCCTCGGCGGCGCCGTCCGACGGATTGGTGAACACCGACATCGTCGCCTTCCTCCTGCGTATGTTCCCCGACCCCCCTCTCGACGTGCCCGACGCTAGCCGGGCGAAGGGGCCGGCGCCAAGGCCCTCGCCCCTCGCCGAGCCCCGGCGCGACTACATTTTCCTGCCATGCACGCCTCGGTCGACGATCCCTGGTCCGGCCTGCGCCCGCCCGACGTGGCACGACTCCTCGGCTCCGTTCGGGACTGGTGGGTCGCCGGCGGGTGGGCCGTCGACCTCTGGCTCGGCGAGGAGACCCGGCCGCACGACGACTTCGACATCGGGTGTCGCCGCGGCGACGCCGACGCGGTGCTCTCCGCGCTCGAGGGGTGGGAGGCGTGGCGCGCCGACGAGGGCCGGCTCGAGCCGCTTCCCGAGCGCCGGGCCCCGGCGTCGGGCACGGTCTGGCTGCGCCGGGCCGGCACCGGAGCCTGGGACCTCCAGCTCATGCCCGAATCGAGCGTGCGCGATCGATGGCGCTTCCGGCGAGACTGGTCCGTGACCCGAACCTTCGACTCGGTCACCTGGCGCACGCCCGACGGGATCGAGGTCCTGCGACCGGAGATCCAGCTCCTGTACAAGGCGAAGGACGTCAGGCCGAAGGACGAGCAGGACTTCGTCCGTGTGGTGCCGACGCTCGACGATGCCTCGCGCGCGTGGCTCCGGCGCCAGCTCGAGCACGTGCATCCGGGTCACGCCTGGCTCCGGAGGCTGTAGCGACGCGGATCATCGCGCGGAGACGCTCGAGCACCAGCGACGCGCGCTCGTGGTGCACCATGTGCCCGCTCCCTTCGGCCACCACCAGCTCGGCGGCGTCCGAGAGGTCGAGCCAGCGTCGGGACCGTTCGACCCAGAGCGCCCGGTGCGCCTCCGCGCTTCCGAGATGCCCGAAGTCCTGACCGTCGGCGACGATGACGGTCAGCGGCACGTGTCTCGGGAAGCCGGGGAACGCCCACTCGGCGTCGTCTTCGGCGCCCTCCCGCTCCCGACGCACGGCCTCCGGCATCCCCTCGAGCCCGCGCTCGAGCTGGCGGCGTCGCTCGGCGCGCTCCTCCGGGGTGAGGAGGGTGAGGCGGGCGGCCTCGAAGGCGGCCGGAGGGGTGTCGAGGAGGACCACGCCGGCGACCCGGTCGGGGAAGAGCGTCGCGTAGCGGAGCATGTGGACGCCCCCCATGGAGTGCCCCACGAGCAGGAGCGGGCCTTCCCCGGCGAGGGCGCGGAGCACGACGTCGAGCTCCCGCGCGATCCTCGTCGGGGTGCGCGGGGGCTCTCCGGGTGAGCTGCGCCCGAGACCGGGCCGATCGAAGGTGACGACGCGCGCGTGGGGCGTGAGGTCGCCCACGAGGGGTCGCCACGTCCGCGAGGTCTGACCGGCCCCCGCGGCGAGCACGACCGTGACCGGACCCGACCCGGTCGCACAGGCGTGCACCGTACCCGCGCCGACGGGAACGTCACGACACGCCGGCTGGCCCGCGAGCGCGCGCGGGAACGCCCCCGTGCATCCCGCCACGAAGAGCACGGCGGCGAGGAACGCGGCCGTCGTGTGCGTGACTGCGCTCCGGACGCCGTCGTCGACGCCGCCTCCCGTGCGTGGACCGCCTTCGCCGCTCTTCCTCAAGGCGGGCCGTCCCCGATCTCCGTGCGGTACACGACGACGCGGGCCAGGTCGAGCGCGTCGGTCTCGATCGTCAGGACCCGACCGTCGGGCAGGAAGTCCACCGGGAAGGGCGCGTCGGCTCCCGGGAGCGTGCCCCGGTACGCTCCGGTGGCGTCGAAGAGATCGATCCTCCGTTCGATTGACGCGGGCACGCGCCGCCTGACCCAGACGTCGCCGTCCGGCGAGACCGCCAGCGCCTCGACGACCGGGAGCAGGGCGGCGTGGCCGCGCGCTTCGGTCACCTCGTGCGGGGGCACCACGCACTCCTGACCCGCGGCGAACCAGCGCTCGCCTTCACCCAGCTCCCGCTCGACGACCGTGGGCGTCACCATCTCCGCGCCGATCGGGCGTCGCAGGATACGCGCGAGCCGGGAGCCCTCGAACAGGAGAACCGAGTACTCCGGTCCGGTCACCACCGCGGTCCGCGTGCCGTTGGAGGCCCAGAGCGGCTCGGCGGCGAAGAGCGGCGGCAGGGTGATTCGCATGCCGCAGGACGGGTACTGCACCGCCTGCGCCGAGGTGATCACCGAGGGGCCGAGCTGGACCGTGTCCGTCCCGGTCAGGTGCAGGACGCGCTGGACGACGTCGCCCGCGCCGCGAGGGGCCGTGCGCGAGAGTAGCAGCAGCCCGTCGGCGGTACCGACCATCCCCTGGTATCCGTTGAACGGCACGGTGAGTGGCAGCTGATCGAGCGCCGTCCCGTCCGGAGCGTAGCGCACGACCGCGCGCTTGCGGTAGTCGTACACGCCCACCTCGCCGTCGTGGCGCACGACCACGGCCGAGGGGCTCGCGAGCTCTCCCGGTCCGTCGCCCTCCCGACCGAGCGACATCGAGTGCGCACCCGACGAGTCGAAGACTTCCACGCGGTACGCCTGGGAGTGCAGCACGGCGATCCGACCGTCCGCGCCCACGTCGACCCAGCGCGGATAGAGCTGGTAGAACGACTCCGGGCCGCTCTCCCGGCCGCCGAGCGTGTACGCCGCGGCCGTCTGCATCCGCAGCGGCCGATCCGCGCCCTCGTAGCTGTTCAACACCACGCCGGCGGAGTCGACGTGCAGCGTACCCGCGCCCGAGGCGTCGCCGTCCGCGCACGCCCCTGCGAGGGACACGCCGAGGAGGAGCGCGCCGAGGAGCAGCGGGCTCGTCCGATGCGCCGCCGTCCGGCGCGCCCACGTCCGATGCCGGCCCTTCCGAGGCCCCGCGAGGCGCGCCTCCGTGAAGCGCGCCCCCGTGAAGCGCGCCTCCTTGGGAGGCCGCCCGACTTCGCCCGAGCGTCCCGTCATCCCGTCACCTCGCGCCCGTCGGGCCATTCGTTCTCCGCGCTCGTCAGGAGTCGCTCGACCTCCTGCTCCGCCTCGAGCTCGTGCACCAGCTCCTCGACCGCCTCGACGACCCGATCCAGCGAGGCCGAGTCCCGCAGCACGACCGTTCGGTGCAGCTGAGCGAGCTGGCCCAGCACGTCGGCCACGCGTGCGTCGAGGAGGTCCTGCAGGTCGGAAACCGACCGGCTGAGCTCGTGTCGCTCGTCGGCGAGCTGCGCGCGGGCCAGGTAGCCGGTGCGCCTGAGGTCGTCGAGGAGGCGACGGAGGCGACGGAGCATGGCGGCCGTCGCGGCGCGCACCCGCTCGTCCGAGGTCGGATGGCGGACGATCCGCTCGGCCATCGACTCGGCGACCTCCAGCCGCGGATCCGAGGCGACGCCGGACGAGGCGAGCGCGCGGTCCACGCGCAGCGCGTCCCAGCGGCGCAGGACGTCCCGGGCCAGCCGGGGCTCGCGCGTGATCGGCGAGACCGCGAGCGCGACGATCCCGACGAGCGCCACCACGAGCCAGCTCAGGGGCAGGATCGTGCCCATGACCAGCGCGCCGACCCACGCCACGGCCACCGCGACCGCCGCGCCACCGAGCCAGAGGTGATACGTCCCCAGGATCTCGTACGCCTCCTCGACGACGCGCGGCAGATCCCGACCCTCCTCCGGCGCCAGGCCGTACTCCTCTTCGCTCATCCCCGACCCCCCCGCTCCGGGACCGCGCCGTCGTGGCACGATCGCGCCACCCGATCCGTGCGCATGGTCTGATCAGTACGGAGACGGGGGTGTGGAGGCAACGCGGGCGGCGACCGATATCACGTGGTCTCGCTGATCTCGAGCAGGTGACCGTCGGGGTCGCGAAAGAACGCGCGGATCTCTCCGGGTCGCTCCACCGGGGGCGCCAGGAAGTCGGCTCCCCGTGCGCTCAGCGTGGCGTGGGCGGCGTGGCAGTCGGGGACCCGAAGCGTGATCTGGTGGCTGACCACGTCCGGGTCGGCCGGGGGCGCGAACGTCACCGTCGGTTTGCCCGGCGTCGGGCCCCCTCCGGTCACGAGCAGCAGCCACGCGCCCTGGAAGCGCAGGACCGCCGAGTTGCCTCCGTACTCCCGATACAGCTCCGCGCCCAGCACGTCGGTGTAGAAGGCGCGGGAGCGGTCGACGTCGCGCACGACCAGCAGCGTCGTGACCTCGACTCCGTGGACGGGGAAGTCGGGGCTCATGTCGAGTCGTCGCCGAGGCGATGTCCCCGGACGCTCCACCACAGCGAGGTGACGCCGACGGCCACCGGCGCGGAGAGGATCCACGCCGAAGCGCCGTAGCGGAAGTCGGCGGCGAGCGAGAGCAGCACCGGGACCGACGCCGAGAGCACGAACATGGCGACCAGACGGCCGCGCTGCGTCCACGCCGTCCAGCCGTCGACGCGGGTCAGCAGGAGCGGGCCGATCGTGGAGCCGAAGCCGAGGATGATCGCGCCCCTGATGCGGTCCACGCTCGGGTTCAGGGCGGCGTCGACGACGACGGCCGGGAGCAGAGCCGTCCCGAGTAGCCCGACGATGCCCGCGATGATGCGCTTCACCATGCGGCCGAAAGTACGCACCGGTCCGCCGCCGCGCCTGCGGATCCCCTATCCGATGACGAGAGTCCCCATCGGGAAGCGGAGCCTGCGCCGGTTGAGCGTCAGCTGCACCTCCACGAGGTACACGCCCGGGGCGAGCTCGGGGAGCCGGTCGGAGTCGAAGCTGCGCGTGAACTCGGGGGCGCGCAGCACCTCGCCCGGATCGATCGTCGCCATGGCCAGATAGAGCGCGCAGTCCTCCTGCGCCCGCCACGGCACGGTCGGTCCGGCCCGGGCCGCGTCACGGTAGAGCGCCAGCTCGAGCGTGCATGCGCCGTACTCCAGGTAGACGGGGTCCGCTCCGTCGTTGGAGATCTCGATGGCGGCCCACATGCCGTCGCCTTCGCGCTCCAGAGCCACCGCGTAGGCCAGCCCGTCCCGCTGGAGCTGCACGTCCGCGCTACCGGCCGGGATGGTGTCGCCGCTCCCCTCGAGGCCGAGGACGGCGGAGAAGTAGTAGCGTCCGTCCGGACCCATCGCGCCGAGGGAGACCGCCGGGATCTCGAACGACGGGCTGAGCGATACGCGCGGCTCGAGAACGGTCTCCGTCGGCGGCTCGACGCACTGCAGCGTCCCGGGCTCCTGGCGCAGCACGGCCTCCCGGCGCGCGCGCGTCGGGAAGGCGAGCGGTCGGAGGGGGCAGCCGTCCAGCCGGACCGTCACCGCCGTGTCCGCCGGGTTGCGGATCGTCACCTCCATGCGCACGCGCATCGGCGGGTCGTCCGGCTCCGTGTCGAGCGCCTCCACGTGCGCGCGCACCGCCAGCCCGTCGACGAGGATCTCCGGTGGGGCGGGCTCCACCGGGTGCTCGCCGTCCGCGTTGAAGTCGACCGGGGGGAAGACGAAGACCGAATCCGTGGGCCCGTTGAAGATCTTCACGGACGGTCCGGTCAGCTCGCAGCCAGCGAGCAGCGTCACGAGCCACGCCAGCATCGCCACCGGCGGCGTCCACGCGCGCACGCTTCTCCCCTCCCCCCTCGGCTTCGTCGTCCGGAGCGTGATCAGCTCGCCGCCGCCACCCTCCCGAACCGCCGGTCGCGCGCACGGAAGTCCGCGAGCGCCTCGGCCAGACGGCCGCCGTCGAAGTCGGGCCACATGACGGTCGTGAAGTACAGCTCGGCGTACGCGCACTCCCAGAGCAGGAAGTCGCTCAGGCGCTGCTCGCCGCCGGTGCGGATGAGGAGGTCGACGTCCGGCGTGGGACCTCCGGAGTTCATCGCCTGGCCGAGCAGCGTGGCCAGGTCGTGGCGCTCGAGGTCCGTGGCGGTCGTGGCCCGGCGCACGGCCTCCACGAGCAGGTCGCGGGACGAGTAGTCGACGGCCAGCCGCAGCAGCAGTCGCTGCCCGCCGGCGGTCGCCTCCTCCGCGCGCTCGATCGAGCGGACGAGGTGAGGAGCCAGCCGGTCCCGTCGACCCACGACCTTGAGGCGGACCCCGTTGGCCGCCAGCTCGTCGGTCTCGGTGCGCAGGTAGCGGCCCAGGAGCTTCATCAGCATGGAGACCTCGCTCGCCGGACGGCCCCAGTTGTCCGACGAAAAGGCGTACAGCGTGAGGGTTCCGATGCCGAGCTCCGGAGCGGCCTCGACGACCTTGCGCACCGCGTCGGCCCCTCTGCGGTGGCCGAACTCGCGCGGTCGGCCCATGGCGTTGGCCCACCGTCCGTTGCCGTCCATGATGATCGCGACGTGCGTCATTTGCGGGTGGCCTCGATGATCGCTTCCATGTGGTCGAGGTACGCCTCGAGCTCGGCGCGTCCCTGCGCGGTCAGGCGATACTCGGTCTTCGACGCCCGTCCGTCGTGCGACTTGGTACAGGTGACGTAGCCGGCCTCCTCGAGCTTGCGCGCGTGCGCGCTCAGGTTGCCGTCGGTGATGCCGAGCAGGTCCCTCAGGTCGGTGAATGGGAGCGAGCCGTTCACGGCGAGCGCGCTCACGATGCCGAGGCGCACCCGTTCGTGGATGACGCGGTCGAGCTCCAGCGCCCCTGCCTCGGGGCGACCTTCGACCTCGAGGGGGGCCCGCCGGCCGTCTTCGGACCGGAGAGCGGATTGTCTAGCCACCGTACTTCCTCCAGATGATCCCTCCGAAGAGGAGGTGCAGGCCGCCGAAGCCGACGGCCATCCACAGATTGCCCCATCCCGTGCTCCACCCCGACGGGGCGAGCAGCGCCGCGACGCCGAGCGCCATGAACGTGGCGCCCATGAAGGGGATGACTCGGATCGAGTGCGACCCGCCCGTCACGATCCCGGTGCCGTACAGAAGGAGCCACATGCCGGGCAGCATCGAGATGTCCCCGGCGCGCACGAGCGCCACGGTGAGCACGGCCCCGGCCGCCAGCGGTGGGCTGACGCTCCAGGCGAACTTGCGGCCCGGGCCCGAGAGCAGCGTGGCGCCGTCGGCTCGGGACTTCCGGGCCATGAACAGCGTCGCGATCGCGAGCCCCGCGCCGGCCGCCACGAGCCAGATCGTGACCCACTCCACGGGGGTCTCGGCCGTCGTGGCCAGCGCCGCGGCGGCGAGCGCCACGACGCCCATGCCCACCCCGCCCATCCCGGACACGTGGGTGAACGGGCCCGACCGCTCCATCGCCTCGCGGATGTAGCGCAGGTTGTCCATCGCGCGATCGTGCAGCGCGGCGGGCTGATCGGGTCGGTCGGGGCGCGGGTACAGCTCCCGGACGGTCGGATCCATCGGCAGGTCGGCGGGGGACACGGGGTCGACTACTTTGCATGGCAAAGTATGTGCCGCGATTCCCGGGCGCCAAGCTTTTTTTCCGCGCGGGGAGGGGCAGGCCGGCCCGAGGCGCGGCCTCGGAGCTACGGGTCGGCGTAGCCGTGGTCCCAGCTGCGCTCGGGGTCGTGACTGCGCAGGTCCACCCCGAAGGCGAGCCACGCCTTGAGCGGGAAGAGCACGTTGAGCCACCCGGCGTGCACTTCGTGCCACTCCTCGGCGGGCACGTCGCGGTGCGTCAGGAGCAGGTCGGTGCCCCCGGCGCCGTCGGGCGCCAGCTCGAAGCGGGCCTCCGAGCCGAAGTAGTCGACGGCCCACAGCGTCGGGGGCTCGCGGTGCAGAACCCGGCCGTCGTAGCGGACGCCGTTGATGAAGGCGAAGCGGACGGTGCCGTTCTCTTCCGGCGCGGACTCGGCCCAGAACGCCTCGCGGCCCTCGGCCGAGTCGAGCGCGGCGAAGACGACGTCCGGCGCCACGGGAAGGTGCATGCGCCAGCGGATCGGCCCGCCGGGCACGTTCGCGCTCATGCGCCGGCCGGGGCCACGACCCTGAGCGCCCGGGGCAGCGCCCGCACCTCGAGCTCCGTGCCGCGGGTACGGCGCACGTCCCCGTCGACCTCGAAGCGGACCGGCCCGTCGAAGGCGAGCCGGAAGCGCGCGTCGTCGAGGATCTCCACTCTGTCGGACTCGACGTGTCGGCCGGTCTCGGCGCGGTTGAAGAGCTTCAGCCGCGTCAGCGGCGGCGCGTCCGAGATCAGGCACGCGTGCAGCCGCCCGTCGTCGACCGACGCCCCCGGCGCGATCGGGAAGCCGCCGCCGAAGAAGCGCCCGTTGGAGACCGTCAGCATGAGCTGGTGCAGGTCGCGGGCCCGACCGTCGCCGGTCTCGACCGAGGCGCGGATGCCGGGGAAGCGGAAGAGCTGCTGGAGCGCCGTGAGCTTGTAGAGGAGCTCGCCGCGGAGGAAGCGTGCGCCCGCCGCGGCGTCGATCACCGCGATGTCGAAGCCGAAGCCGACGAGGTTCAGGAAGTGCCTCGGCTCCCAGCGGTCCGGGTGGTGCTCCGACGCGGTCTCGGTCTCGACCCGGCCCACGTCGACCTCCCGCACCGCGCCGGCCGCGAGCACACGCACGGCTTCCTTCGCGTTGCGCGGGTCGTAGCCGAGGTTGCGGCTGAAGTCGTTGCCCGTGCCACTCGGCAGCAGGCCGAATAGGGCGTCGTCCCGGCCGGACGCCACGATCCGGTCGGCGACGTTGCTCCAGGTGCCGTCTCCGCCCACCGCCACGATGACGTCGAAGCCCTCGCCGAGGGCCCGCTCGGCCAGGTCGCGCTCCTCGCCCGGACGCGTGGTGGCTCCGTACGTGACGTCGGGGAGCGCCTCGTCGAGGAGCGCCCGCCAGGCGGCCATGCGCTTGCCGCCCCGTCCCCGCCCGGAGGCGGGGTTGAAGATGACGAAGTGCCGCCGATCGCTCAGAAGCTCACCATCTTGTCGAACGTCTGCATGCCGCGCCCGTACCACTCTTCCCGGAACGGATAGGTGTTGATCTCGTCGATCGAGAGGCCGGCCGTCATCGGGTGCTCGTACAGCGTCAGCGAGCCCGACTCCTCCTCGTGCTCGGTGTGCGTGGCCTCCATGAGGATGTTGACCTTGTAGCGCTCCTCGGGGTCGACCGTGAAGCACATGTACGTGTTCGCCGCGTCGGTGCGGTCGAACTCGGTCACCACCATCTCGAGCACGGGGTCGCCGTCGTCCGAGACCGTCACGGTCATCTCCCCGTCGGACTCGGCGAAGTCGATGTCCACGTCCTTCATGTAGTGCGGCAGGCGCCAGCGCTCGATCGCGTGCTCCCGGCTCTCCGGGGTGGACGTGCCCACCATGACCGGGAAGAACGCCGCCTTCGGCAGCGGCTTGCCGGTCTCGTCGATCGGCGCAACGACCACCGCGAGAACG
>CALJLC010000387.1 GCA_937982605.1 uncultured Gemmatimonadales bacterium
CCCACGAGAAGCTCTCGGCCCACCCCCGTGCGCTCCGCCCCATCGCCTCCCGTCGTTCCGGGTCGGAGAAGAGCCCGGCGATCGCCTCGGCCAGCGCATCGACGTCGTCGTGCGGCACGAGCAGGCCGGTCTCCCCGTGGCGGACCGACTCCCTCAGCCCGGGCGCGTCGCTGGCGACGCTCGGCGTGCCGCACGCCGCGGCCTCCAGGACGGTGATGCCCCACCCCTCCTTGGGCGACGTCAGCACGTGCACCCACGCGGAGCGCATCAGCTCCAGCTTCTCGTCGTCCGAGACTCGCCCGAGGAAGCGGACGCGGTCGGCGACCCCGAGGAGGCCCGCCAGGTCGTGGAGCTCCTCGTTGCGGTCCCCGGCTCCGGCCACGAGCAGCTCGACGTCGGTGCCCCGCTCGGCCAGCCTCGCGACCGCCTCGACGATGAGATCCACGCGCTTGTAGGCGCGCAGCCGCCCGAGATAGAGCAGCGTCGGCCGGACCGCCTCCGGAACGGACGGGTCCGGTGCGTACCGCCCGACGTCGATCCCGTTCGGGATCACTTCGACGTCGTCGCCCGCCAGACCGCGAGCCACGAGATCGTCCCGCGTGCTCGACGATACGGCCACCGTCGGCAGCCCCCGATACACCCACGGGATCGGGCGCTCCAGAAGCCACGTCGCGGCGGCCACCGGCGGCGACGCCGCCTGGAAGGCGGTCGGCCCGAAGAGGTGATGGACGAGGAGGAGGACCGGCTCCGTGCACCAGTACGGCGCGAAGAGCGGGACCTTGTTGAGGTCCTCGACGACGACGTCGAAGTCCCGCTCCGCCAGATTCCGCCGGTAATACCGGGGCGCCGCGAGAGAGAAGGTGTGCCGCCCGCCCGTGCGATGCACGTCGATGCCGTCGAGCGTGACCCGGGGCGCGCAGCCGGGCCACCCCGAGACGAGCGCGGTGACCTCGTGGCCCCGCGCCGCCAGGCGCCCGAACGCCTCGTGCAGGTGCTCCTCCGCTCCGCCCGACTGGGGGTTCTCCCGATCGAGCCAGTTGAGGACGAGCACGCGCAGGCGGCGCCGGCCCTCACCGCCCGCGTCGGTCACCCGTCGGCCACGCGCCGCTTGTAGAGGGCATCGAGGACGCCGTTCACGAAGCGCGGCGAGTCGTTGCCCCCGTACGCCTCGGCGAGTCGGATCGCCTCCTGGATCGCGACCTTCGGAGGCACGTCCTCGTCGAAGAGGAGCTCGACGGCCCCGATGCGCAGCACGCCGCGGTCGATCGCCGAGAGGCGGTTGAAGCTCCAGTTGTCGAGCGCGCCGGCGAGTGCCCGGTCGATCTCGGTGAGGTTGTCGTCCAGGCGCATGAGGAGCGAGCGGACCATCGGCAGACGTCGCTCCGCGATCCGCCGCGTGCCGGTCGTCTCGACCAGGGCGTCGCGGAGCGTGCCCCCGCCGCCGCCGCTCTCCCAGCGATAGTGGATCTGAAGCGCCCAGGCGCGGGCACGCGCCCGGTCGATGCGTTCGCGGCGGCCGAGACGCTCCCGGGCCTCCTGGCCTCCCGACACGGTCATCCTCCCGGCTCCAGGGCGCGGAAGACCCCGACCATCTCGAGCGCTGCGAGGGCCGCCTCGTACCCCTTGTTGTACCGACCGGCTCCGGCTCGCGCCGACGCCTGGGCGCGGTCGTCCGTGGTGAGCACGCCGAAGAGCACGGGGACGCCCGCCGAGCGCGCGACCGCCCCGAGCCCGAGGCTCGCCTCCTGACAGACGTAGTCGAAGTGCGGCGTCTCGCCCCGGATCACGCATCCCAGAGTGACGATCGCGTCGTAGCGCCCCGTGTCGGCCGCGCGGGCCGCCGTCTGGGGCAGCTCCCACGCGCCGGGCACGCGGAAGACGTGGACGTGGTCGTCCCCGACTCCGTGCTCGGCGAGCGCCTCCCGGGCACCGCGCAGCAGGGCGTCGGTGATGTCGGCGTTGAAGCGGGCCGCAATCACCGCGATGCGGAGGCCCGAAGCGTCCAGCGAGCCGCGCAGCGCGTCGACGGGGGAGCCTTCGGTGCTCACAGGAGGTGTCCGAGCTTCGTCCGCTTCGTGGCCAGGTAGCGCTCGTTGTGCTCGCCCGGCTCGATGCGGAGCGGCTCGCGCCCGGTGATCTCGATGTCGTAGCCGTCGAGACCGACGATCTTCTTGGGGTTGTTCGTGAGCAGACGGATCGAGTGCAGCCCGAGGTCGAGGAGGATCTGCGCGCCGATGCCGTAGTCGCGCAGGTCGGGCTTGAAGCCGAGCGCTTCGTTCGCCTCGACCGTGTCCATCCCCTTTTCCTGGAGATGGTAGGCCTTGAGCTTGTTGCCGAGCCCGATGCCCCGTCCCTCCTGGCGGAGGTAGACGATGGCCCCGTGGCCCTCCTCCTCGATCTGCTTCATGGCGGCCTCGAGCTGCTCGCCGCAGTCGCACCGCAGCGAGCCGAAGACGTCGCCGGTGAGGCACTCCGAGTGCATGCGGACGAGGACGTTCGCCTTCCCCGGCAGGTCGCCCTTGACCAGCGCCACGTGCTCCCGCCCGTCGAGGATGCTGCGATACGCGATCACGTCGAAGTCGCCCGCGATCGTGGGCATCTTCGCCTCGGCGATCCGCTCGATGATCCGGGTGCGCCGCAACCGGTACGCCACCAGCTGCGCAACCGTGATGAACTTGAGCCCGTGCTCCCTGGCGAAGACCTCGAGCTGCGGACGTCGCGCCATCGTGCCGTCCTCGTCGAGGATCTCGCAGATGACGCCGACCGGAGGGAGGCCGGCGAGATCGGCCAGATCCACGGACGCCTCGGTCTGACCCACCCGACGTAGGACACCGCCGGGCTTGGCTCGAAGCGGGAAGATGTGGCCGGGGCGCCGGAGGTCGTCGGGCTTCGTCTGCTCGTCGGCCAGGATGCGGATCGTCGTCGCGCGGTCCTGGGCGCTGATCCCGGTGGTGACCCCGAAGCGCGTGGCCGCGTCCACGGAAATCGTGAAGGCGGTGCCGTGGGGGTCGGTGTTCCGGTCCGTCATGAGCGGGAGCTCGAGCGCGTCCGCCCGCTCGGGCGTGAGCGTGACGCAGATGAGCCCGCGCCCGTGCTGGGCCATGAAGTTGACGTGGTCGGCCGTGACGGCGGACGCCGCCATGACCAGATCGCCTTCGTTCTCGCGGTCCTCGTCGTCCGCCACGATGACGATCCGCCCCTGGCGGATGTCCTCGATGGCGTCCTCGACGCGGTCGAACGGGTGGTCAGGCATCGTCCGAGCGCTCGAGGATGCGGGCCACGTACTTGCCGAGAAGGTCGCCCTCGACGTTGACCGGGGCGCCGGGCTCGAGCGCGCCCAGGTTGGTGTGTGCGTGCGTGAAGGGGATCACGCCGATACGAACCCCGC
>CALJLC010000388.1 GCA_937982605.1 uncultured Gemmatimonadales bacterium
AGTGGCTCGACGCAGCGGTCGGCACGGACGCGGTCTCCGGAGGTCCGAGCGAGTACTACTGGGACGCGCTCGACTACTTCGCGGCGAACCTGGAGGCGATTCAGCAGCTGGCCGCCGACGCCGGAGCGGCCGTCCTTTTCTCCACGCCGCCGTCGGCTCTCCTGACCCGGTACGCGCCCGATCATCCGCGCGCCCTCTCCTACTGGCTCCACGACGCGTCGACGACCCAGGCCTATCGGGACTCCCTCGACGCGCGCATGCGCGGACTCGTGGATCGTCTCCGGACGGACGGCGCCCCGGTCGACTACGTGTCACACGAGCCGATCGAGCCGGAGCACTTCCTCGACGACGCCCACCTCACGCCGCAGGGAAACCGTCGGGTCGCCGCCGACTTCGTCGAGGCGCTCCGGCCCTGGCTCGAAGCCCCGCCGGGCGGCTGAGCCCGCGGCGGGGTCGGCTCTACGAGGCCAGCTCGGCCCAGAGCTCGAGGAGGCGCCCTGCCTGGCGGTCCGCTCCGTAGTGCTCCTCGACGGCGGACCGGAGCTTGGTCCGGAGCTCCTCGCGACTCTCGGCGGGGGCGAGGTACTCGAGGCATCCCTCGGCGAAGGCTTCCGGGTCGTCGGTGCACGTCAGGCCGGGAAGCTCGTGCCCCTCGGCTCCGATCCGGGTCGCCACCACCGGGCACTCGACGGCGAGGCTCTCCGGGATCTTGATCCGGACCCCCCCACCCTGGAAGAGCGGGGCAACGGAGACGTGGCTCGAGGCGAAGACCTCGGCGGCCCGCGATTCGGCCGGGAGCAGGTGCACGGAGGGGTGATCCACCAGCCAGCTCCTCTCGGTGGCGCCCCGCGCCAGCACGACGAGGCCGGCGTCCGGGAGGCGCGCGGTGATCCGGGGCAGGACGGCGTCGACGAACCAGCGTAGCCCGTCCTCGTTCGGCGCCCAGTCGAGCCCTCCGACGAAGCAGATCTGCCGATCGAACACCGGGGGCCTCCTCGGCACGGCGTCGTACCGTTGCAGGCGGAGCGTGCACGGCAGCAGCTCGCACCGCTCGGAGGGCGCGCGCTCCCGAGCCCACGCCCGGTCACCCTCGGAGATCAGCAGCGTCAGATCCGCCAGCCGCACGGCGTCGGCCTCGGAGGTTTCGATCCTGGCGACGACGGGCTTCTTGAGCCACTCGGGGCCGCCGAGCCGACGAGCCCAGAGCCGCGCTTCGATGTTGTGCGCCCGGTAGACCAGCGGCACGCCGAGCGTGCGCGCGACCTCGCTGCCGAGGTCGACCAGGGGAAGGTGCTCGACATGGACGAGGTCGGGCCGGAAGTCCGCTTGCTTCACGGCCTCCAGGAGGCGACGCGCCACGTACCCGTTGTCGAAACGGTACCGAAGCGGGAAGGCGAGGTGCCCGAGCG
The DNA here is from genome assembly GCA_937982605.1 of uncultured Gemmatimonadales bacterium. Lineage (GTDB taxonomy): Bacteria > Gemmatimonadota > Gemmatimonadetes > Longimicrobiales > Gaopeijiaceae > UBA2589. The sequence goes on from CALJLC010000388.1 coordinate 1,410, forward strand.
CCTTCACCACCGACTTCCAGCGCGGAAGCCCCGGGATGTCGAGGAGCTGCCCCTCCAGCCTTGGAGGGGGCTCGCGTTCGTAGCCCGGCGGAGGGGGCCGGATGAAGACCGGCATCAGGTCGACGTCCGTATGGGCCAGCGCGTCGAGGAGGTCCGCGGTGATGAGGCTGCTTCCGTTCTCTCGGCACCACGGCTCCACGGGCGCCACGAAGAGGATGCGTCCCGGGCCGCTCACCGGGCGGGTGCTCCGTCCAAGGGGGTCGGCGACCCCGCGGGACCCGGGGCGTCGGTGGTCTCGGCGAGCAGGTCGAGCGCCGCGGGGATCACGCGTTCGGCGAACAGGCGGTTACCCTCCGGAGTGAAGTGCTGGTCGACGACGCCGTAGAGCCGCACGCCGTCGGCGTGAGCCCGGCGGAAGTCGGGCAGGAGGTCCACGACGCGGATCCCCGCGCCCTCGAGCTCCGCCGCGAGGATCCGATTCGGCTGTTCGAGGTCGATGGCCTCGGGGTCGAGTCCGTATCCCTCGACGTATCGGCGCAGGTCCGCTTCGTCGATCTGGAACGGGGTGGGGATGAGGACGAAGAGCGTGGGGACGTCGTGGCTCGCCGCCAGATCGCGCAGGTCGGTGAGCAGGCCGGCGGTCACCTCCCACCGGCCGTCCGAGGCCGTCTCCTCGAGGAAGGCCGACGGGAAGGTGAGCACGGCGAGGCCGGCCTGCATGCGAAGCTGCTGGAGCCGGTTCTTGAAGAACAGGAAGAGGTGCGACCGGACCTCCAGCGCATCGTTGATCGGCCGGACGAAGGCGTCGACGAGCTCTCCCGCCGCCAGCGACCGCGGCAAGCGGAGGCGGTATCGCCGGACCGGCTGACGCGGCGGCACGTGGTCGCGCGCCCGCTCCAGGACGTCGTTGCCGAGATAGACGGCCACGATCACGGCGTCGAAGTCCCCTCCGGGAATCAGGGAACGGGCTCGCAGGAGGTACTGGTCCGGGTCCCATCCGCCGATTCCGGCGTTGCGCACGGCCACGGGAGCGCCGAGGGCCGAGGTCAGGCCCCGCTCCACGAGGCCCGCGCCCGAGTCCTCGTACTCCACCTGGAGGGCCTCCATGAAGGAGTCGCCGAGGAGCAGCACTTCCCGGCCCGCCTCGACTCGCCCCTCCGCCCCCACCCGGAATCCGTCCGCGTCGGTGTAGACGTGTACCGTCCGCTCTCCGGTGTTGATCTCGGTCGCGACGTTCGGTCGATGGAGCCAGCCGACCGTGTCGGCGGGCTGCCAGACGTCGGGCCGGATGAGGATGAGCTGCTGAGGCGCCACCACCCGAACGGCCATCTCGGCCACCAGGAGCGCGACGACGGTGGACAGCGCGACGAGGGCGAGGTTGACCCCGACCATCTTGAGCCGACTCGGACCCGAAGCCTCCTCCGCCTCGGCCGGCTCCCGGGTCTCGTCCGCCTCGCGACCGTCCTCCGCGCGGCTCTGGTCCGGAGAGCTCATGGCGTCGGCTCTCGGCGATTCCGGGTCACTCGAGGAGCCTCGTGCGTCACCGGGCCACTCCGACAGGGCTCTCGACGTAGAGACGGTGCCAGGTCATGAAGCACAGGAGCCCCCAGAGCACGCTCTCGTGGTTCTGCTTGCGGTCCATGTGCTCCCGTCGCAGCCGATCGACGACCGCCGGGTCGAAGAAGCCGAGACGCGACACCCGCTCGGCGGAGAGCTCGTCGGCCAGGATCGGCGCGAGCTCGTTTCTCAGCCACATCGCGGTCGGACCGACGAATCCACGCTTCGGAGCCGAAAAGTGCTGCTCCGGGAGCCGGGGCTGCAGCGCCTTGCGGAGGAGTCGCTTCGGTCGGCCGGCACCGATCCGGGTGCGGTCGGGGATCGGGAAGAGGTCCTCGACCACGTGGTGATCGATGAAGGGCACGCGAAGCTCGAGGGAGTGCGCCATCGACAGCCGGTCGGCGAGGTGCAGGAGGTCGTCGGGCAGGTACGTCCGGTAGTCCATGTACAGCGCCGGCCTCACGATCCCGTCCGTCGGCGCGGTGCGGCCGTGACGGTCGAAGGTGGCCCAAGGATACCCGGCTTCCATCTCCGACCGGACGTCTTCGGTGAAGAGGGCCGGCTCCGTGAGTCGATCCTGGATGCTGAAGTAGCGCGAGGCCATCGATCCGCCCGAGGAGCGGAGAAAGCGCTTGAGCCGCGTCACCCCGAGACCTCCGCCACGCGGCTCCGGAACGCGGCTCGCGGCCGAGCTCAGGACGCTCCTCACGGGCGAAGGGACCCGATTCCAGAGGCTCGCGGCCCCGAGACCCAGGTGGCGCGGGTACCCGGCGAAGAGCTCGTCCCCGCCGGTGCCGACGAGGGCGACCTTGTACTCCGCCGCCACGCGTTCGCAGAGGAGCCAGGTCGGAACCACCGACTCGTCGCCGTGAGGCTCGTCCATGGCGCGGACGATCGGCTCGAAGATGTCCTCGATGTCCGGTTCGACGTCCACGACGGTCAGATCCACGCCGTATCGGTCGGCGAGGGCGCGGGCGAGAGGCGTCTCGTCGGCGCCCTCCGCGCCGGATCCCCGATACCGGACCGTGAACGCGTGGACCTGCTCCCCGGCGAGCGCCATGCTCGACACCACGGCGGAGGAGTCGAATCCACCGCTCAGAAAGGCGGCCACGGGGACGTCCGCGATGAGGTGGGCGGCGACGGACTCGTCAATCCGCTCCCTCACGGCGGCTGCGGGGTCGCGGCGGCCGCGCGCCGGCTCGTTGGGCACGTCCCAGTATCGGCGGATCGAGGGTGGGTCGCCGCCGGGCCGCCACGTCAGGACGTGCCCCGGCTCGAGCTTGCGTACCGCCCGGAATGGGGTCCTAGGGGCGGGCACGTACCCGAGGCGGAAGAGGCCTTCGAGGGCCGACCAGTCGAGCTCGGATCCGGTCAGGTCGGCCGCGTGGAGCGCCTTGAGCTCCGAGGCGAACGCGATGCCCCAGCTCCCGGCCGTGTAGTACATGGGCTTGATGCCGAAACGGTCCCGCGCCAGCAGCAGCTCCTGGTCCGCCTCGTTCCAGATGGCGAGGCCGAACATCCCGCGCAGGTAGTCCACGCACTCCGCGCCGTGGTCTTCGTACAGATGGACGACCGTCTCCGTGTCGGAGCCGGTTCGCAGCCGGTGGCCACCCGATTCCAGCCTCCGACGCAGCTCCTGGTAGTTGTAGATCTCACCGTTGAAGACGATGACCCGGTCCCGGGCCTCGTTGTAGATCGGCTGGTTTCCACCCTCCAGGTCGATGATGCTGAGCCGGCGCATTCCGAGGGCGACGTGACCGTCCACGTGACGACCTTCGTCGTCGGGTCCGCGGTGCGCGATCGCCGAGAGCATCCTGCCGAGCCGGGCGGGATCGACCGGACGCAGCGGGTCGGCGTGGAGGATGCCGGCAATGCCGCACATGGGCGTTCGAGGTGTCGGGTGGATGGGGGGCTCGAGCCGAGCGACGCCGGCCCTTCAATGATAAGTCCTCGGCGGGGTCGAGCGGCCAACTTTCCTCGGCCTTCCGGCGGACCGCGGACGCGTCTCCTGCCCGGGGCCGACGCGCGGGTGGAGACGGTCTCCTCCGCGCCGCTACCTTCCCGGGCCGACCCAGATTCCCCGGTCTTCCCGGAGGCGGAGCCGCGTGCGCATCGGACTGTCCATCGAGACCGACTCTCCCGGAGGAGCCGAGACGATGCTCCTCCAGCTGGCGCGCCAGCTGACGGAGGCCGGTCACACGGTCCTGGCCTTCGGACCGAGCGGCGGAGAGGGCTGGCTCACCGGCCGATTCGCGGACATGGGCATCGATCGGGCCTTCATCGAGACGCGTCGAGCTGCCGCGGCCCCGATGATGGTTCGGGAGCTGGCCGCGCGGGTCCGCGCGGCCGAGCTGGACGTCCTGCACAGCCACGACTTCACCATGTCCGTGCTGGGCGCGGTGGCCGCCCGCATCGCGGGGTGCCGGCACGTCGTCACGATGCACGGAGGGGTGTACTACGCCACGGACCCGCGTCGCCTCGCGGCGCTTCGCCTGGCCGCCGGGTTGAGCCATCGGCTCGTGGCCGTTTCGGCGGCCTTGCGGTCGGCGCTCGCCGAGCAGCTCAGGCTGTCACTCCATTCGATCGATCTCGTGCACAACGGTGTCGCGGCCGAGGCCGGGGACGGAGCGGCCGTCCGGGCCGAGCTGGGCCTCGGCTCCGGCGACGTGCTGGCCGTGGCGGTGGGGAGCCTCTACCCGGTGAAGGGTCACGCCGTGCTGATCGACGCCGTGGCCCGGATGCCGGCCCGCGAACGCCCGACCGTGGCGATCGCCGGGAGCGGGTACGAGGAGGAGAAGCTCCGAGCTCGAATCGCGGGTCGGGAGGTCGGGGAGCACGTCGTGCTCCTCGGCTACCGCTCCGACATTCCGGACGTGCTGGCCGCGGCCGACGTCTACGTCATGCCGTCGCTCTCCGAGGGCCTTCCGATGGCCATGATCGAGGCGATGCTCGCGGGGCGCCCCGTTCTGGCCTCCGATGTGGGAGGGATTCGCGAGCTCGTGCCGGGCCCGGAGTACGGGATCCTGGTGCCGCCGTCCGATCCCGCGGCGCTCGAGGTCGAGCTGCGGCGGCTCTCCCTCGATCCGGAGCTGCGGAAGGCGCTGGGCGAGGCCGGACGGCGCCGCGCCGAGGCGGATTTCACCGCCGCGGCGATGGCCGATCAGTACCTCCGGCTCTACGCCGACTGACCGGAAGGCTTCGGTCCGGGCAGGGTCGCGAGCGTCGCCCCGGCTTCACCCAGCGTGGCGAAGGCGAAGCCGCTTCGCTCCGCGTAGCGGAGGACTTCCTCGATCGACGCCACGAAACGCTCGCGATCGCGGGGGTCCCGCACGAACGGGGTCGCCCCGGGCAGGAGGGTGCACGAGTGGAACGTCAGGTCGAGGACGGGGGCGCCGTGTCGGAGGCACGCCGCGCACAGGGCGATCATGTCCTTCGCGGTGGAATGCTCGGGTGACAGCCAGCGACGCTGGATCACCCCCGCGGTGCCCAGGATCCCGACGACCTTGAGACGCGCCAGCACGCTGCGTTCCAGTGAGCGTCGGAATCGTGCCATGCGCCGTGGGTGCCCCCGGAGATACCCCACCGTGGTCGGGATCTCGACCAGCGCTCCGTCATCGGCTGGCTCGAGGGGCTCATCGGGGTGGCAGCGGTAGGGTCGGAACGGGGCTTCGAGGAAGTCCGGCCCGCCCTCCGGCGTCCAGTCGACGAATGGGGTCACCGACGCGTCCACCCGGTAGCCCTCGGCCACCAGGGCCTTCGCCACCGTCGGCCCGAACGCCCAGCGTCCCGCGCGGAACGTCGTGGGTCGGACCCCCAGCTCCGTCTCGATGCGGTCGGTGACCTCCGCGATCTTGGCGCGATTCACCTCCGTCGGGAGGGTGCACATCATGGAGTGTGCCCAGCCGGTTGCGGTCACGGGCGGTGTGTTCCACGGGTGACAGTGAGCCCCGATCTCGACCTCGGGGCGCTCGGCGAGCGCCCCGAGCACCTCGACGGACTCCGCCTCGAGGAGGGGTGGCCGGTTCACGAGGTACGTCGGACGCGCTCCGAGCGCGGCCATCCGCTCGTGGAGCTCGGTGAGGTGGGCGATGTTGGCGGTCGTGGCCCCTTCGGCCTCGTACCGATCCCAGTCGTCTTCCTCGGTGTCGATCGACACCGCGAGGATCGGCCGGGCCGCCCGCACGGTGGTCAGCCGGTCAGCCGGCTCGGCCCGCGCCGACCGACTCCCGCCGGGTCGGCGACCAGAAAGCGCTCTGCGCGCCGCGGAAGAGGTTCACCCAGGCGTTGAGCGCCGCGAGGTTGGCGATGACCAGGTACGCCGGCACCGAGAAGACCTTCGGCGTCGTGTCCTCGTTCGGCCAGAGCCATCCGGCGATCGCGCAGAGGCCCACGACCCCGCCGGCGACGGCGAACGGGATCGCCCACCGCTCCACGGTGGCCAGCCCGAACACGGCGGCGGCCCCCACGACGAGCGCGACCGGCACGAGCCAACGGCAGATCTTGTGGCTGAACACCATCCACGCGTAGAGGCCGTGGCGGAACGGGTTGAGGAGAGAGCGGCGGTAGAAGACGGTCTTGAGGCCGCGGGTCATGGTCCGGGTCTTCCGGCGGTACTCCTTGCGCAGCGACTTCTGGCGCGGCACCTGGCACAGCGCCTGGTCCACGGAAACGCTTCGGAGACCCGCCTCCCTGGAGAGGGCCGGCGCGCCGTAGTCCCGCGTGAGGTGCTCCGGGAAGACCCGGTCGTGGATCTCGCGCCGCGTGGCGTAGAGGCAACCCGACGCCTGAACGATCGAGAGCACGTTCGTCTCGAGCGAGCGTACCCACATCTCGTACCCGACGTAGCCCTTCTCGCCGACGTTCGAGGACTCGCTCTCCTTGCCGACGCTCACGTCGCGGCCGGACGCCACGCCGACACCCGGATCCTGGAAGCAGCGCACCAGGGCCTTGATGGCGTCCGGACGGATGCGGACCGAGGCGTCGGTGTTCACGATGATGTCACCCCGCAGCTGGCCCCTCGCCGCGTTCTCCGCGGCGGTCTTGCCCGCCCGGTCGGTGACGCGGAAGAGCTCGACGCCTCGGTCGGCGTACTCGCGGACGATGTCGTCCGTGCGGTCGGTGGATGCGTCCGACACCACGAGGATCTGTCGACGGTCGGGCGGATAGTCCAGCGCAAGCAGGGAATCGATCGTGCCGCGGATCGTGGCCTCCTCGTTGAAGGCCGGCACCGTGATGCTGATCATCGGCCACTCCTCGGGCTCCGGGGGGAGCGCCCAGCCACGGCGGAACACCGAGAGGAGCTTCAGGAGCAGGGGATACCCGAAGTACGTGTAGAAGACCACCGCCACGCAGACGCCGAGAACGGTGAGATAGATCGAAGTCATGTCGTCGGCAGCTGAGTTCTGTTGGGGGCGCTCGCTCTCACTGAAAGACTCACTCTCCCGAAGGTCGTGGCAAGACTGTCGAGGCGGAGGCGCGGGCTCTTGATCCGGCCCGGGTCCAGGACTTGATTCCGACGTCGCCGAGTCGTGGTCGACGCCCGCCCGGAATCGGGAGATCGAACGCCGTGCACCACCACTTCACCGTCGACGTCGAGGAGTACTTCAACTTCCTCGGATTCGAGCGACGCTTCCCGCTCCCGCGCTGGGACGAGCTCGAGAGCCGCGTCGAGGAGAGCATGGACCGCCTCCTCGGGCTCCTCGCCGAGCACGACGCTCGCGGGACGTTCTTCACGCTCGGCTGGATCGCGGAGCGGCATCCCGATCTCGTGCGACGGATCGCCGCGGAGGGCCACGAGGTCGCCTCGCACGGCTACAGCCACACTCGCGTCGTCGAGCTCGAGCCGGAGGAGTTCCGGCGCGAGATCCGGGTCACCAAGTCCACCCTCGAGGAGCTCAGCGGCCAGGCCGTGGTGGGCTTCCGCGCTCCTCATTTCTCGCTCCTGCCGGGGTGCGAGTGGGCGCTCGACCTGCTGCTGGAGGAGGGCCACACCTACGATTCGAGCCTCTTCCCGATCCGGAGGGCGGGGTACGGCTACCCGGACGGGCTGCGGGACCCTCACTGGCTCTCGCGTCCGGCCGGCCGGATCGCGGAGGTACCGCCCGCCACGCTGAGAGTGCTCGGAAGGAACATCCCGGCCGGTGGGGGGGCCTGGTTCCGGGTCTTCCCGTACGAGCTCACGCGGCGGGCCCTGCGTGCCTGCGAGCGTCGCGGCGTCGCGGGGACGTTCTACATCCACCCGTGGGAGATCGACCCGGACCAGCCGCTCCTCGAGGCGTCGGCCTTCCAGCGGTGGAAGCACTATTCGGGACTCGACCGCGCGTTCGACCGGCTGCGGCGGCTCCTGACGGAGTTCCGCTTCCGACCCATGAAGGAGACCGTCGACGCCCTTCCCGCGTGAGGGGAGCGGCCGCCGAGCCTTCCTACATCCAGACTTTGCGGAAGACCATGACGGGGACGGTCTTCGCCATGATCTCGAGGTCCTTGGACGCGGAGCGCTTGCGGATGTAGGCCAGGTCCATGTCGACCTTCCGGCGGACGCCGTCGAGGTCGGTGTCGTATCCGAGCTCGACCTGGGCGAGTCCGGTGATGCCCGGGAGCACGCGCTGGCGGCTGCGGTAGCGGCGCCCCAGCTCTCCGTGGAGCTCGGCGAAGATGTCCGGCTGCTCCGGGCGCGGGCCGACGATGTTCATGTCGCCCTTCAGGACGTTGAAGAACTGCGGCAGCTCGTCGAGACGGGTCGCGCGCAGGAACTTCCCGATCGGCGTGATGCGCGGGTCGTTCCTCGAGGCCCAGCGCTGCTTCCGGCCGCCGTCCACCCGCATCGTGCGGAACTTGTAGATCGTGAAGATCTTGCCACCCCGGTCGGAGCGGCGCCGGTGGCTCTCCGTCTCCTCCGCTCCCCGGTTGCGGCGGCGGTCGATGCCGACCCGCTGCTGCGTGAAGATCACGGGTCCGCGGGAGGTGAGCTTGACGGCCAGGGCCACGAGCGCCATGAGGGGGGCCGTGATCACGATGCCGATGACCGCGACGATGACGTTCACGACCCTGGCCGCCTGGTCGCGCCGACGAACGTGGCGCGGCTCCGCGATCATGTTCCGAGCGCGATAGCGCAGCGAGAGCGGCGACGACTCGACCGACAGCGCCTTCACGCCGCCGGGACGAGGCGACGTCCAGTGCTGTCGCGCCTGGGGGGGCTGGGGGGGCATGCCTTTCTCTATCGCTCGGACTGCAAGCAGTCAGGGGGGCGGTGCTACGTGGGGCCACCCTTCTGCAAGGCCTGTTCTCAACAACTTGAATGACTTCGCCGAGCGGGCGATCTGGCACAAATCGTTGCAGTACAGCCGGTTGTGGCCTGTCGCGGGTGGTGGGGGCCTCCGAGCGGGCACCCCGCGGATGTGGGCGGCGGGCCACAGATGTGTGGCGCGGACACCACACCCGACCGCCTCCGCCGACCTCAGGAGCCGGGTACGGACTCCCGGTCGATGCCGTGCTTCTCCATGAGGCGGTAGAGCGTCGTACGGTCGACGCCTGCCATTCTGGCGGCATCCGAGATGTTGCCTCCCGATTCGCCGACGACATGCGAGAGGTAGCGGATCTCGAACTGCGACAGGACGTTCTCCCGGGCGGAGTGATAGTCAAGGTCGAGCACCGCGGTCGGGAGGGGCCGGTCCTCGGCGGCCGTGTCGAGCCGCTGATCGGGGAACATGAGGTCCTCCGTGCCGATCTCCTTCCCCTCGTCGCAGAGGACCACCGCGTGCTCCACGACGTTTCGGAGCTCCCGGACGTTGCCGGGCCAACGGTAGGCGCGCAGCGTATCCAGCGCGGCGGCGGAGAAGGTGGGGGGCGGGGCGCCGTTCTCTCGATGCTGCCGCCAGAACTCCTTGAGGAACTCGCCGGCGAGCACCGGGATGTCCTCGGGACGCTCCCGGAGGGGAGGGATGTGGATCGGCACGACCCTCAGCCGATAGTGGAGGTCGCGCCGCAGCCGTCCCTCCTCGATCGCCTCGGAGGGGTCCTGATTGGTCGCGGCGATGAAGCGGACGTCTACGACGGCGTCCGTCTTGGTCGATCCGACGCGGCGCACCACTCCGTCCTGGAGGACCCTCAGGAGCTTCGCCTGGGTGGGCTGAGGCATCTCCGTGAGCTCGTCGAGGAAGAGCGTGCCCCCGTTCGCGACCTCGAGCAGCCCCTTCTTCTCCTTCACCGCACCCGTGAACGCGCCCTCCACGTGGCCGAACATCTCGGACTCGAGGAGGGCTTCCGGGATCGCCGCGCAGTTGATCGGAACGAGGTCACGACCACTGCGCCGGCTGTTCATGTGGATGTACTGCGCGATCACTTCCTTCCCCGTGCCGCTCTCGCCCGTCAAGAAGACGGACGCGTCCGTCCGCGCGACCTTGTCGGCGAGGGCGATCACGCGCCGGAGCGACTCGCTGACCCCGTAGAGCGGGATCTCGTCGCTGTGCCCGATCCGCGGAGAGAGCGCGGACGCCCGGGTCCGCTCCGCCTCCCGTGCCACCGCGACGGCGTGCGCGGCGCGTCCCACCAGGATCTCGAAGTGGGTCGCGGAGAAGGGCTTCGGCAGGTAGTCCCACGCGCCGGCCCTGAGGGCCGTCACGCTCGACTCGACGCTGGGATCACCCGTCATCACGATGCCGATGGTGGCGGGGTTCGCGGCGAGCGCCGTGCCCAGGATCTCGAGCCCGGGCACGCGAGGCATGAAGAGGTCGACCAGCAGAATGTCGAAGCGGCCGCTCCGCAGCAGCCGCTGTGCGTCGTCTCCCCGACCGCAGACGGAGACCGAGAAGCCTCCGTTGCGGAGCAGCGACGCGCAGCTCTCGCGGAGCGAGTGCTCGTCGTCGACCACGAGGACCTCGATCGTCGCCCGCAGGGACGGGTCGAGGGAGACCGTCTCGGCCGGGGGGTGCCGGCCGGCCGAGGCGCCCGGAAGGTCGGGGAGCTGGACGCGCGATCGAACGCCGCGATTCGGGGCGCGCTTCACGGCTGTCGCACGTCCGCTACATGGCTGAAGCTGGAAGCTCCCCGGATCTTCATCGGCGTGGGCGACGCTCCTTGGATGGCGGAAGCCGGCGATTCGAGGCAGTTCGGACACGGCCTCCGTTACCAATGTCGGGTGGCCGCCACATCCGAACAAGGCTCATGTTAGCTCCGTGCAACTCCGAGCGTGGCTCCCTCGCCACAGCTCGGGCGGTGCCGGAGCGACCCGTCGGCCGGGTGCGTTGCACGCTCGCCTCCACCACTCTGGTGGCGAGGACCCAACAAGGTGTAGGTTGGTACCAGCGCAACACCTCCTCCGACCGCTCACGAATGACCGACGAGAAGCTGATTCACCCTCCAGCACTCGGCGCCGGCGAATCCGCCGAGCTTCAGGTCCGCGAGAACGGTGCGGCCCCGCCGTCCCCCTTCCTCGAGGAGTCGTACTACCCCCGCTTCGAGGAAGAGGCCGGGGGAGTCGATCTCCGTCGGTACCTGTTCGCCATCCTTCGCTACAAGTGGCTGCTGGCCCTGGCGCTCGTGGTCGGTACGGCGGGCGCGTACGTCGCGTGGACCTCGGTGCAGGCGACCTACACCGCCGAGGGCAATCTCTGGATCGAGGTCGAGAGCCGCCGCACGAGCGACGTGGGGCCGATCCGGGCCGGCGGTCTGCTCGAGGCGAACGCCTGGATCGAGCTGCTGCGCTCCTACCAGGTGCTCGACACGGTCGCCGTGCGCGAGCGGCTCTTCCTTCAGGTGCCGTCCCAGCACGCTCCGGCCTTCGAGCGGTTCGAGCTCGAGGACCAGTATACACCGGGCCAGTACGTGCTCACGGTCAGTCAGTTCGGCGAGGACTTCGTGCTCACGACCGGGGCCGGCGTCCTGGTGCAGCAGGCCCGCTTCGGCGTCCCCATCGGAGAGAACGTCGGCTTCCGGTGGGCCCCGGCACCCGGCTCGTTCCCGCCCGAGGCCGAAGTGCCCTTCACGGTGCTCACGGCCCGCGACGCGGCCCGTGACCTCTCCAACCGTCTGGTCACCCGCATGGATCGGGCGGGCAACTTCCTCGGTCTCTCCCTCGAGGGCTCGGACCCGCAGAAGATCGCCTCGATCCTCAACTCGGTGATGCAGCGGCACGTGGCGATCGCCGCCGAGCTGAAGCGAGCCAAGCTGGACGAGGTCCTGGTGATCCTGCGGGGTCAGATGCAGGAGGTGGAGGACGACCTCGAGCAGGCCCTCACCGCGCTCGAGGAGTTCAGGGTCGCCACGATCAGCCTGCCGTCCGATCAGGTGACCCCCATCGCGGCCGGGCTCGAGCTGACGCGGGATCCGGTCTTCGGGAGCTTCTTCGACATGAGGGTGCAGCTCGAGCAGATCCGGCAGGATCGGGCGAGGCTGCAGGCCATCATCGACGAGTTCGGAGAGGGCGAGGTCCGTATCGAGGCCCTCGAGGTCATCCCCGCCGCGGGCTCCTCTTCGGAGCTCCGCCGCATTCTCGACGAGCTCGTCGACGCCCGCTCCGAGCTGCGGGTGCTGCGTGACCGCTACGAGGACAGCTATCTGCCGATCCAGGAGCAGATCGCGCAGATCCGTCGCATCGAGACCGAGTCGATCCCCGGAGTCGTGCGCGGCATCATGCGCGAGCTGCAGGACCGGGAAGCCGACCTGCGCACCCGCGTCGGCGCGCTCCAGGCCGAGCTCGAGGAGATCCCGCCGCGCACGATCGAAGAGCGGCGGCTCGAGCGGAACGTGGCCCAGACCGAGGATCTCCTGAACAACATCCAGGGGCGTGTCGAGGCCGCCGAGCTCGCCGCGCGCAGCTCGATTCCCGACGTCCGGATCCTCGACGCCGCCACGGTGCCCTCCCGGCCCTCGAGCGATCCCCGCCTGCCGCTGGCGGCCGGGATCCTCTTCGGCTGCCTCGGGCTCGCGATGGGCTGCGCCATCCTTCTGGACCATCTGGACGCGCGGTACCGGTACGCCGCGGACGTGAGCCGTGACATCGGCCTCGACATCCTCGGCTCGATCCCGCGGATCGAAGCCGGCAAGGGCCGTCGCGGCGTGATGAACGCCGCCCAGGCGCTCGAGGCGTTCCGGGAGCTGAGGATCCACGTCGGCTTCGCCTACGGCTCGGCGGGACCGATCACGCTCGCCATCACCAGCCCCTCCGAGGCCGAGGGCAAGTCCCTCATCTCGTCCAATCTGGCGGTGGCGTTCTCCGAGGTCGGTCGTCGCACGCTCCTCATCGACGGGGACACCCGCCGCGGCGACGCGCACCGGCTCCTCGGCCGCGAGCGCACACCGGGTCTGATCGATTACCTCCGCGAGCGAACCGGCGAGGACATCATCCAGGCCACGGATCACCCCAACCTGGACTTCATCGGCTCCGGCTCTCGCGGCGTGTCGACGCCCGAGCTGCTCGCGTCACCGCGGATGGCCTACTTCATCGGGACGCTGAAGCGGACGTACGACGTCATCATCGTGGACTGCCCGCCGCTCGCTTCGGGCGGGGACCCGCTCATCCTGGGGTCACTGACCGGCAACCTGGCCATCGTGATCCGCACGGGCGCCACCGAGAAGGCGCTGGCCCAGGCGAAGCTCGATCAGCTCGCCCGCCTTCCGATCCGGATCCTCGGAGCGATCCTCAACGACGTCTCGGCCCGCGACAGCTATCACTCGTACTACGGACAGTACCTGCCGAGCTACGAGCCGCTTCCCGAGGAAGGCGACGAGGAGGGCACGCAGCTCCTCTCGTCGACGCTCAGCTCCGAAGACTGACCCGAGCGGGGTCCCCCCACGCTCCGGTGACGGGCTCCCCCGGCGAGGGGGATCCGGTCAGGCGTCGTAGGCGCGGACCCGGAAGCTGCCTTCGTCGGTCTGGGCCTTCCGCAGCGCCATCGTGGCGCGCAGCAGCAGGTCCTCGGGCGCGGTCGCCTCGTCCTTCCGGGCGGCCGAGACGCCGGCCCGGATGCTCGCGAAGGCCTCGGCGCTCACGCCGTACCCGGTTCGGGCCGCGCCGGCCTCGAGGGCGTCGAGCACCCGGTCGGCCAGGCGCACCGCGCCCTCCTCGTCCGTGCCGGGCGCCACCACGACGAACTCGCCGGGACCTAGGATCCCGACCGTGTCGCAGATCCGCGTCACGGCGCGCAGCGCCTCGGCGATCGGACGACTGAGCGCATCCTGTGTCGGCGCCTTCGTGCCCCGACCGGCTTCCTCGCCGCTCCGCTGCGGCCCGAACGCCACGCAGGTGACCGGCCGGTCGAAGCGCCGCGCGTCCGCGCTGATCTCCTTGGCCCGCTGCAGGATGCCCCGCACGTTGTAGAACCCGGTCTCGGGATCGGTCAGGCCGTGGTCCCGGACGCGGTCGGCCTCCTGCTTGGCGCGAACGAAGGTGTCGATGCGCAGGATCAGCTCGTTGGGGTCGATCGGGTGCGTGAGCACGTCCCAGGCGCCGGCGGAGAGAGCCTCCAGCCGCTCGACCCGACCGAGGGCGTCGTCGGCGAGCGAGAGGATCGGCGTGGTGGGATGGACCGTCGCGGCCTCCCGCAGCGAACGCACGAGGTCGATCCCGTCGACGTCCGGAAGGTCGACGTCGACCAGGATCGCGTCGGGGCTCACCTTGGAGACCAGGTCGAGGGCCTGCTGCCCGGTGTACGCCTTCAGGACCACGTGTCCCCGAGGCTTCAGCACGCTCTCCACCGAGCGGGAGGTCCACTCCTGATCGTCGACCAGGAGGACCAGCGGGGTGAGGGATCTGGCGGCAGCTTCCATGAGGCACCGTCGATGAGTACCCGGACATCGTCACGATTATGCCGAGTACGGTGTCATTTCAAGCTCGACGCAAGTTTCGTGCGAAACGAGACGCCGCGAAACGGCGTTCGCGGGCGTCGAGCGGACACGACGCACGGGGGCTGTGGCGTTGCGCTCCCGCCACGTCGTCACGCTGTACGCTCCCGAGCGCATCCCCTACCTTCTCGACATGCGCACCCATCGTCGTTGGACGCCCCGCCTCGGGCTCTCGCTCGCCGCCGTACTCCTCTTGGCCGTGGCCGTCCCGCTGGCGGCCCAGATCCCGCCCGCATCCGACCCGGGGGCGTCGGTTCGCAGCCGCGCCGACCTCGAGGAGCTCCTCCGCTACTACGACGACGCGCTCCTGTCGCCCGCGTACTCCCAGGAGGTGAAGGCCTCGCTGAGCCTCCAGGCCGCGCGCGTGCGCGCCCGGCTCAGGGACGGTGATTTCAGGCTCGGCGACCGCATCGTCCTCTCGGTCCAGGGTGAGCCCACCCTCCCCGACACGGTGCCCGTGCAGGCCGGTCCGAAGATCACCCTGCCGCTCTTCGGGGAGATCTCCCTCTCGGGCGTCCTGCGCTCGGAGGTCCAGCAGCACCTGACGCAGGCGCTCTCCGCCTTCCTCCGCGAACCCGTCGTGCGCGCCGAGGGGCTCATGCGCGTCTCCGTGCAGGGCGCGGTGGCTCAGCCCGGCTTCTACGTGGTTCCGGCCGACATCCTGCTCAGCGAGACGCTCATGGTGGCCGGCGGCCCCGCGCCGACCGCCAACCTCGACGCGTTCCGTATCGATCGTGGCACCGAGGTGCTGATGGAAGGGGACGATCTTCAGGAGGCGCTCCGGCAGGGCCTCTCGCTGGACCAGCTCAACCTGCAGGCCGGAGATCAGCTCTTCGTGCCCCAGCAGGGTCAGGGAGGGCTCCAGACGATCGGCCTCGTGCTCGGAATCGTGACCTCGATCACGCTCGCCATCGTCCAGCTCTCGAACTGATCCCGATCCGGACCGCGGCGCCGCCCTCCGCCGC
>CALJLC010000389.1 GCA_937982605.1 uncultured Gemmatimonadales bacterium
CCGCCGACGGAGCCTGATTATTTTGACGCCCCGCCGCACGCAACGGGCGACTGGACGGAGAGACCCATGAGCAGGTCACCGACGGCGGAAACGCGGGCCGAGGACGCCGGGTCGGCCACGCGGCCCATCCGCATCGCGCTGCCGAACAAGGGCCGCCTCTCGGAGCGCGCGCTGTCGCTCTTCGAGGAGGCGGGGCTCAAGGCGCAGTTCCGAGCGGACCGGGCCCTCGTCGCTTCGCTGGGCGGCGAGTTCCAGGCGATCTTCGTGCGCGCCTCCGACATCCCCGAGTATCTCGCCGACGGCGCCGCGGAGATCGGGGTGACCGGCGCGGACCTCGTGGCCGAGAGCGGGCACGAGTCGATCGAGGAGGTGCTCGACCTGGGCTTCGGGCGCTGCCGCCTCGCGGTCGCCGTGCGCGAGGAGTCGCCCGTGAAGTCGGCCGACGCGCTGCCCGCCGGCACGCGCGTAGCCACATCGTTTCCGCGCGTGGCCCGCCGCTACTTCGAGTCGCTCGGCACCCAGATCGTGATCGCGCCGGTGAGCGGCGCCGCGGAGATCGCGCCCCACCTCGGCGTGGCCGACGTGATCGTCGACCTCGTCTCCACGGGCTCCACGCTGCGGGTGAACGGGCTGCGCGAGCTCGACACGATCATGGTCTCGACGGCCCGGCTGGTGGCGAGCTCCTCCGCGCTCGCCGACGCGGAGGTCCGCCGCTCCATCGACGACCTCTCGACGGCGCTCGAATCCGTTCTGCGGGCACGGGAGAAGCGTTACCTCATGGCGAACGTGCCGCGGGCCCGGCTCGACGAGGTCCGCGAGGTCATCCCCGGCCTCTCCGGCCCGACGATCGTCGAGGTCCTCGACGGAGACCGCTGGGTCGCGGCGCACGCCGTGGTCGACGCCGACCGCGTCTACCAGACGATCGCTCGGCTCAAGGAGCTCGGAGCCGAAGGCATCCTGGTGACCCGCATCGAGAGGCTGATGCCATGACGCTCGAGCTGCGCGCGACCGGGCGAATCGCGGAGCTGGACGCCGAGCGCCGCGCGGCGCTCCTCGAGCGCCAGCCGATGGACGACCCGGCGCTCGGACCGGCCGTGGCCCGCATCGTCGAGGAGGTCCGGGAGCGAGGAGATGCCGCCCTCCTGGAGATGGCCGAGCGCTTCGACGGCGTACGGCTCGAAGCGGCCGAGGTGCCGCGCCCCCGCTGGGACGAGGCGCTCGCCGGGCTGTCCGCCCCGGTCCGGCGCGCGCTGGAGCGGGCCGCGGCCAACATCCGGCGCTTCCACGAGGCGCAGCGCCCGAACGACGTCACCGTCGAGGTCGAGCCGGGGCTGCGCATCACGCGCCGCTGGGTCGCGCTCGAGCGGGTGGGCGTCTACGCGCCCGGCGGCACGGCGGCGTACCCGAGCTCGGTGCTCATGGGCGTCGTGCCGGCGAGGGCGGCGGGGGTGGACGAGGTGATCGTCTGCTCCCCGCCGGGGCCGGGCGGCGCCCCGCCCGCCGAGGTGCTCGCCGCCTGCGCGATCGCGGGCGCCGACCGGGTCTTCGCGCTGGGCGGGGCCGGCGCGGTCGCGGCGATGGCGTACGGAACCGGTTCGGTCCCGGCGGTGGACGCGATCGTCGGGCCCGGCAACCGCTGGGTCACCGAGGCCAAGCGTCAGGTCGCCGGGACCCTCCGCATCGACTCGCCCGCGGGGCCGTCCGAGGTCCTCGTCCTCTGCGACGACGCGGCCGATCCGGAGCTCGTCGCGCTCGAGATGCTGGCGCAAGCCGAGCATGACCCGGACGCCGCGTGCGTCGTCGTCTCGACGTCGGAGCGCGTGGCCCGGGAGAGCGCGGCGGCGCTGGAGCGCCTGCTGGCCGAGGCGCCCCGCGGCGAGATCGCCCGGACCGCCCTGCGTTCGTACGGGGGGATCGTCGTGGCCGCCACGCTCGAGGAGGCGCTCGCCTTCACCGACGCCTTCGCGCCGGAGCACCTCTCGATCATGACGACCGAGGCAGCCGGCCAGGCCCGCGCGCTGCGCAACGCGGGCACGACCTTCGTCGGCGGCGCGGCGTCGGTGGCCTTCGGCGATTACCTCACGGGCGCGAACCACGTGCTGCCGACCGCCGGGCGCTCCCGCAGCTTCTCCGGGCTGGGCATCCAGCACTACCTCCGCTCCTTCACGATCCAGGAGATGACGGACGAAGCGGCCGCCGCGCTCGCGGAGGACGTCGGGCTGCTGGCCGACGCCGAGGGGCTGCCCGCGCACGCCGCCGCCGCGAGGGCACGCGCATGACGCCCTTCCCTCGCGCCGACTGGCAGGGGCTGACCCGCTACGACCCGGAGCGCGCACCGGTCGCCCTCGACCTGAGCGACAACACGAACCTGTGGGGCACGCACCCGGCGGCGCTCGCGCGCATCCGCGCGGCCACCACCGACGACCTGGCCCGCTATCCCGAGCTGTACGCCGACGCGCTGCGCGAGACGGTCGCCGAGGTGATCGACGTGCCGCCCGAGTGCGTGACGACCGGCGCGGGCTCGGACGACGTGCTCGACTCGGCGTTTCGGGCGGTCTTCGCGCCGGGGGCCCGGATGACGTACGCGGCGCCGACGTTCTCGATGGTCGAGCCCTTCGCGCGCATGAACGCGCTCGACGCCCGGGCGGTGCCGTGGCCGGAGGCGGAGGACGACCCCGGGCGGCTGCTCGAGGGCGACCCCGAGCTCGTCTACGTCTGTCGTCCGAACAACCCGACGGGCGGCTTCACCCCGGTGGCCTGGCTCGACGCGCTCCTCGAGGCGCGGAGCCCCGACGCGCCCGCGCTCGTGATCGTCGACGAGGCGTACGCGGACTTCGCCGGCGAGACGGTGCTGCCCGAGGCCCCCGAGCGCCGGAACCTGCTCGTGGCCCGGACGGCGTCGAAGGCGTACGGGCTCGCAGGCCTTCGGTGCGGATATGCCGTCGGCTCCGCCGAGGTCGCGCTCGCGGTCGACCGGTCGCGCGGGCCGTACAAGGTGGCCCGGCTGGCGTACGAGGCCGCTGCCGCCGCCCTGCGCGACGAGGAGGGATGGATGCGCGGGGTGATCGACGAGGCGATCGAGAACCGGGAGCGGCTGAGCGCCGAGCTCGCGGCCCGCGGGCGCGCGCCGCTTCCCTCCCGGGCGAACTTCCTGCTCGTTCCCGCTCCCACCGGTGACGCGAAGGCCGACGCGCTCGCTCTGCGCGCGGCCGGCGTCGGTGTGCGCCCGTTCCGCGGGATTCCGGGGATGGGCGAGGGGCTGCGCGTGACCGTCGGGCCGTGGACGCTGATGGAGCGGTTCCTCGCCGCGCTCGACACCACGTTCGGACGGGGAGACGCGGGCGCGACCGAGGGCGATGGAGCCTTCGGGGGCGAGCCCGGAAGATCGGCGCCGGGATCGGCGCGGAGCTCGGGGGGAGGATCACGGTGAGAATCGCGCTCTTCGACTACGGTGCCGGGAACCTGCACTCGCTGGCCAAGGCGCTCGAGGGAGCGGGTGCGGGGGTCACGATCACACCGGAGTGGGACGAGGCTCTGGCCGCGGACGCGCTGGTCCTGCCCGGCGTGGGCGCCTTCGGACACGCCGCCGCCGCGCTCCCCGACGACCGGAGCCGGCTGCGCGAGGCGCTCGAGGGAGGCCTCCCGTGCCTCGGCATCTGCCTGGGCATGCAGCTCTTTTTCGAGGACTCGGACGAAGCCGCCGGCTCCGGCATCGGGCTCGTGCCCGGGCGGGTCGTCCGCCTGGAGGCCGAGGTCGTGCCGCACATGGGGTGGAACGACGTCGAGACGGGGTCCGACCCGCTCTTCGACGGCATCGACGCGCTCGTCGCCTACTACGCGAACTCGTACGTCTGCCGGCCCGACGGCGAGGCGGCGGTGATCGCACGCTCGAGCTACGACGGCCGCAGCTTCGCCGCGGGCGTGCGGACGGCCAACACGTGGGGCGTGCAGTTCCACCCGGAGAAGAGCTCCGCCGACGGCCGACGACTGATCGCCAACTTCGTCCGCCTGGCGGAGGAGGCCCGGTGATCGCGATTCCGGCCGTGGATCTGCGCGGCGGACGCTGCGTCCAGCTCGTGGGCGGCCGTCCGGAGGAGGAGCGGGTCTCGCTGCCCGATCCGCTCGAGGTGGCCGCCGGATGGCGGCGGACCGGCTTCGGGTCCCTGCACGTGGTGGACCTCGACGCCGCGCTCGGGAGCGGACACAACGCCGACGTCGTCGAGCAGCTCGCCGACGCTGCCGAGGTCGACCTCCAGGTCGGCGGCGGGATCCGGGACGAGGCCCGCGCCGACGGCCTGCTCGAGCGCGGCGTCGACCGGATCGTCGTCGGCACCCGGGCGCTCGACGACCGGGACTGGCTCGCCCGGCTCGCCGGCCGGTGGCCGGACCGCGTCGTCGTGGCGCTCGACACACGCGAGGGCACCATCCTGCGGAAGGGGTGGACCGAGGACACGGGCCTCGCCGTCGAGACGTACCTGCCGGGCCTCGCCGACCTCCCGCTCGCCGGGATCCTCTCCACGGACGTCGGCCGTGAAGGCCGGCTGGCCGGGATCGACCGGGCCGGGTGCGCCCGAGTCATCGAAGAGAGCCCTCATCCCGTGTGCATCTCGGGCGGAATCACCACGATCGACGAGCTGACCTTCCTGGACGTGGCCGGAGCCGCTGGCGTCGTCCTGGGCATGGCGCTCTACACCGACGCGCTGGATGCGTCCGAGGTCGCCCGCCGGTGGGGCGCGACCGAGGGCGGGCCGGCGTGGACCGAAGCGAAGGAGAGACGATGAGCAGGATCCGACGCGAGACGAAAGAGACGACGATCACCGCGGAGGTCCGGCCGGGCACGGGCGTCTCGGACGTGCGCATCTCCGACCGCTTCCTCGCGCACATGGTCGAGACGCTCGCGCGCTACGCGTCGCTCGACATCGAGATCGAAGCCGAAGGCGATCTCCGGCACCACCTCGTGGAGGACGTGGCGATCGTGCTCGGACAGGCGCTGAAGGAGGCGACCCCGGACGGGATCGAGCGCTTCGGCGCCTCGATCATCCCCATGGACGAGGCGCTCGTGCAGGCGGCGATCGACGTGGGCGGCCGTCCGTACTACGTGGGCAAGCTCCCCTCGAAGCTGTACACGCACTTCCTGCACTCTTTCGCCACCAACCTCGGGGCGACGCTGCACGTGCGCGTCCTGCGCGGCAGCGACCGCCACCACGTCGTGGAGGCCGCGGTGAAGGCGACCGGGATGGCGCTGCGTCAGGCGCTCGCCCCCCGCGACGACGTCTTCAGCACGAAGGGCGCCGTGCGCACCGACGAGGCGACCGACTGATGCTGCGTCCCCGAGTGATCGTCTGCCTGGACGTGAAGGACGGCCGGGTCGTGAAGGGCACCCATTTCCGGAACCTGCGCGACGTCGGCGACCCCGTGGAGCTCGCCCAGCGCTACGAGGCCGAGGGCGCCGACGAGATCGTCTATCTCGACGTCTCGGCGTCGAAGGAGGACCGCGGCACGCTCCTCGACGTCGTGCGGCGCACGGCCGAGACGCTCTTCGTGCCGCTCACCGTGGGGGGCGGGGTCCGTTCGGCGGACGACATCGGTCCGCTCCTGCGCGCCGGCGCCGACAAGATCAGCGTGAACAGCGCCGCGGTACGCGACCCCGGGCTGCTGTCGATCGGCGCCGAGCGCTTCGGGAGCCAGTGCATCGTCGCCAGCATCGACGCCGCCGCCGAGAACGGCGGCTTCCGCTGCTACACGCACGGCGGCTCGACACCGACCGACCTCGACGCGGTCGCCTGGGCCCGGGAGTGCGTCGAACGGGGGGCCGGCGAGGTCCTGCTGACCTCGATCGACCAGGACGGCGCGCGCACGGGATACCGGCTCGACCTCACCCGCGCGGTCTCCGACTCCGTCTCGGTGCCGGTCATCGCCTCGGGCGGCGCCGGCTCCGCCGAGCACCTCCACGACGCCTTCACCGAAGGCCACGCCTCGGCCGCCCTCGTCGCGGGCATCCTGCACGACGGCGTCACCACGGTCGGCGCGCTCAAGCGGGAGCTCTCCGACCGGGGAATCGACGTCCGCCCCGTCGGCCCGAGCCCGCGAGCGGCGGGCGCCGACCCGGCCGTCACCGACACGAAGGAGCGACGATGAGCGCCACCGACCGCGGGATCGTCGACGCCTCCGGCCTCGACGCGATCGACTTCCAGAAGCTCGAGGGCCTCGTGCCCGTCGTGGCCCAGGACGCCGACGACGGCGCCGTGCTCATGGTGGCGTTCGCCGACCGGGCCGCGCTGGCGGCATCGCTCGAGCGGGGCGAGATGCACTTCTGGTCGCGCTCGCGCGGCGAGCTGTGGCGGAAGGGAGAGACGAGCGGCAACGTGCTGCGACTGGTGTCGATGCACGCCGACTGCGACGCGGACACGGTGCTGGCGCTCGTGCGGCCGACCGGCCCCGCGTGCCACACCGGCGAGCGGACGTGCTTCGGCGCGGACGCGGCGCCCGACACGCTCGCGCGCCTCGATGCCACCCTCGCCGAGCGTGCTCGCACGCGCCCGGAGGGGAGCTACACGGTGAAGCTGCTCGACGACACGAACCTCCGCCTCAAGAAGCTGGGCGAGGAGAGCGCCGAGCTCGTCGCCGCGCTCGCCACCGCCGACACGGATCGCGCCGCCGAGGAGGCCGCCGACCTGCTCTACCACGTGCTCGTCGCGCTACGCGCGGAAGGCGTCGGGCTCGACGCCGTCCTTGCCGCCCTGAACGCGCGGGCGGGCTGAACGGAGGTCGTCAGTCCGGCCGCAGCGCCTCGCTCGGCGGAACCGTGGCCGCGCGCCTCGCGGGCAACCACCCGGCCAGCGTCGTCACCGCCGTGAGGACCGAGACGACCGCGAGGATCGTCGCGGGATCGGTGGGTGACACCTCGAAGAGCATTCCCCGCACGAGGCCCGCCAGGGCGAGGCTCACCGCGAGGCCCACGCCGACTCCGGCGAGCGCCACGCGCAGCGCCTGGCCCAGAACGGATCCGACGACCCGTCCCCGGTCGGCGCCCAGCGCCATCCGCACGCCGATCTCCCGACGGCGGTGGTTCACGGAGTACGCGAGCACGCCGTAGACGCCGGTGGCGGCGAGCGTCAGCGCCATCGCCGCGAAGACCGCCAGCAGGATCGAGAGGAAGCGCTCTTCCGCGGTCGCATCACGCAGGAGCCGGTCCATCGAGACGAAGGCGTGGGGCGGCTGCGTCGCCCGATAGGCGAGCACGGCGTCGCGGAGCGCGTCGAAGGAGGCTTCGGGTGGGTCGGTCGTCCGAACCGCGAGCGTCATCGCCAGGTACGGCACCTGGGCGTGCGCCAGGAAGACCTCCGGTACGGGCGCCGAGCGAGGGCCGTAGTGCCGCACGTCCTCGACGACGCCCACGATCCGATACGGCTGCCACCCTTCGCGGAACTCGATCTCGAACGTCTGCCCCACGGCACCGCCGTCCGGGAAGAGCGTCTCCGCCAGCGATCGGCTCACGACAGCCACGAGGGGCTGGCCGGCGAGCGCGTCCGCCGGGATCGCGGTCCCCTCGAGCACCCGCATCCCGACGGCGTCGGCGTAACCGGGCGTGACGATCCGCATGGCCACGGTCGGTGCATCGGCGGACACCAGCCCCGATCCCGCTGGCCGGAAAGGCCGACGGAAGTCGTTGGTGACCGGGTTCAGCGGGAGCGCCTGCGAGGCGCCGACCGCGCGCACGCCCGGTACGGCCCGGAGCGCGGTCTCGAGGCCGTCGTAGTAGTCGACGATCGCGCGGTTGCCGCCACCGGCGGCATCGAGCGAGACCCGGAAGGTCGCCACCCGCTCCGGGTCGATCCCCGAGTCGACGCGGGCGAGCTGCCGCAGGCTGCCCGCGAAGAGCCCGGCCCCGCCGAGAAGCACGACCGCCGCGGCGACCTGGGCTCCGACGAAGAGCTCCCGCAGCCTCCGGTGGCCCCGGCCGTCGGTGCTGCGCGCGCCGCCGAACGACCCCAGGTCGGCGGTGCGGACGAGCTGGACGATCGGAGCCCACCCGAAGAGCACCGTCGTGAGCACCGCGGCGGCGCCCGCGAAGGCGAAGACCCCGCCGTCGATGACGACCTCCCGGAGCCGCGGGATACGGCCCGCGTCGATCGCCACGAGCGCCTCCAGCATCCCCGCGCCCAGCGCGAGGCCGAGCCCACCGGCGACGATGCCGAGAAGCACATGCTCGAGCGTGACCTCGGCGGCCAGGCGTCGTCGGGAGGCCCCGAGCGCGCCGCGCAGCTCCATCTCCGAGCGTCGCTCGGGGACGCGGGCCAGCAGCAACGTCGCCACGTTCGCGCAGGCGATCAGAAGGATGACGGCAACGGCGCCGAAGGCGAGCCAGAGTGCACCGCGAGCCTCGCCGACGACCTCCTCGTGCAGCGACGTCGCCGTAGCCGACCAGCCGCGGTCCATCTCGGGGTAGCGCCGCTCCAGGTCGGAGGCCACGCGCGCCAGCTCGTCGCGCGCCCCGTCGAGCGTCGTCTCGGGGCCGAGCCGGGCGACGCCTGCCAGGAAGCGCGCGCCCCGGTACTCCGGCCTGTCCGCGTACACGTTGCGCAGGTTCCACGCGACCCACGTCTCGACGCTCTCGTCGGGAAAGGCGAAGCCGGGCGGCATGACGCCGACGATCGTGTACGGAGTCCCGCTGCTCACCACCGTCCGTCCGACCACCTCGGGGTCCTCGCCGAAGAGCCGACTCCACGCGCGGTGGCTGAGCATCACCGGGCCGTATCGCGCCACCTCTTCCGGCGCGAAGTCCCGGCCCAGCATGGGTCGAACTCCGAGGGTGCGGAAGAAGTCCGGC
>CALJLC010000390.1 GCA_937982605.1 uncultured Gemmatimonadales bacterium
GCTCCGTTGGTGGCGGATGGTCGGCGCCGTGCTCTCTCCGGTCCCGAAAAGCACCGGCCGGGCGCGGCCCGGACCCCTCGTGCGCGGTGCGGACGGGCTGGAGCTCGACGCCCTCTCGATCGTGCCGCTCCCGGACGGCCAGCCGGTCACGCAGGAGATCGTGCGGGAGCCGACCCCGGAGGGATGGCAGACCGTGGTGGGGCTCGCGTACGCCAACGGACCGCGGTACAGCGCCCTCTACGCCGTCGACCTTCCGGGTGTCCCGCTGCGGGTGGCCCGGGCCACGCTGCTGACCGTCCTGAACCTCGGACTCCTTCTCGCCGTCATGCTGGTCGGCCGGATCCTGCACGGGGAGGACCGCCACGACGAGATGCGCCTCTTCGGCCTCCCGATCTCCTTCCGCGGCCGCGTGACGCTCGCGCTCTTCGGCTTCTTCGCCCTCGCCAACGCCATCTTCGGCACCCTCGCCTACCAGACGCTGACGCAGGCGTCCCGGCGCTCGGCGCAGGTCATCGCGGAGCGGGTCGTCGAGGACGCGGCCGGGTGGTACCGGGCGTTCGGCGGCCAGATGGAGCGTCTGGCCAGCCAGGTCGGCGCGGAGCTCCTCGAATACCGCGGCGCGGCGCTCCAGGAGGGCTCCGTGCCCGAGCTCGTGGAGCTCGGCCTCTACGAAGGGTGGACGCCCTTCGACGTCCACCGCAGGCTGGGCGACTTCGACGTCGTGCGCGAGTTCCGGCAGACGTCGCTCGGCCGGTGGGAGTACGGGACGGCGTACCGCCGCCTCTCGGACGGGCGCGTGCTGGCGGCGCAGGTCCCGCTCCAGGCGGGGACGAGCGCGCTCCAGACGACCGACCTGCTCGAGCTGCTCGGATTCGTGATGCTGCTGGGAGCCGGCCTCTCCCTCGGGCTGGCGATGGTGGCCGGGCGGGCGCTGACCCGTCCGATCAAGGCGCTGCAGGTGGCCTCGGAGAGCGTCGGCGCGGGGGATCTGGGCATGCGACTGCCCGCCCACCGCCAGGACGAGTTCGGCGCAGTCTTCCGTGCTTTCAACCGGATGGTGGCCCGCGTGCGGCGCGCCCGCCGGCAGCTCGTGCGGACCTCTCGCCGGACGCAGCTCATCATGGACGAGGCCGCCGTCGGGATGGTGGCCCTCGACGGCACCGGGCGGGTGACGCTCGTCAATCCGCGCGCGGAGGAGCTGCTCGGGGCACCGGTGACGGTGGGCGAGCCGCTGCCGGACGCCGGCGAGATCGGCGAGGCGCTGTCCGAGTGGCTCGGCAGCTATCTCGACGGGACCGCGGACGAGGCGCACTCCGACATCCAGACGGGCGAACGACGCGTGCGGATCCGCGCCCGCCGGCTCGGGACCTTCGGCACCCGGCGGGGCGTCGTGCTCGCCCTGGACGACGTCACGGACGAGCTGCGCGCGGAACGGGTGCTCGCGTGGGGCGAGATGGCGCGTCAGGTGGCGCACGAGGTGAAGAACCCGCTCACCCCGATCAAGCTCAGCATCCAGCACGTGCGGCGGGCCTGGGCGGACGGCCACCCGGACTTCGACGGGATCCTGGTGCGCAACGCCGACGCGATGCTCAAGGAGATCGACCGCCTGGCGGAGATCGCCCAGTCGTTCTCCCGCTTCGGCGCCCCCGGCGACCGCGTCCACCCCCTGGCCCCGGTCGTCCTCGCCGAGGTCGTGGACGAGGTCATGGCGCTGTACGGGAGCTCCGCGGCGCGGGTGCGCTTCGAGTCGGACCTCCAGCGGGGGCTGCCACCGGTGGTGGCGAGGACCGCGGAGCTCAAGGAGGTGCTGGTCAATCTGCTCGAGAACGCGCGCCTGGCCGGAGACGAGGGCACGCGCGTGACGATCGGGGCGCGCCGCATGGACGAGGGGCGCGTCGAGCTCACCGTGGCCGACAACGGGGCCGGAATCCCGCCCGACGTGCTGCCGCGCATCTTCGAGCCGCAGTTCAGCACCCGCTCCAAGGGTACGGGTCTCGGCCTGGCGATCGTGCAGCGGGTGGTCCGCGCCTGGGGCGGTTCCGTCTCCGTGGATTCGGAGCAGGGCAGGGGGACGACGGTGTTCGTGGAGCTCCGCGTGTGGTCGGAAGGAGCCGAGACGGGCGCCGACGAGGCAGCGATGCGGCCCCAGGGGGCGCCGGCGGCGGGCGAGTGAGGCCGTCTTCGCCGGTCTCCGCCGGGCGGGCGAGATTTCTCGGCGCCTCCGGCCGGGAGGAGGTTATACTGGAAGTACGGAGCCTGTCCGAGCGTCCCCTCGAGGCCGTCGCGCGAGCCGCGGAAGGAGCGTCCCCCCACGATGATGCCGTTCGAGTCGTCCATTGCCGACGTCGAGCTGGATCGGGGGGCCGACATCACGCAGCGCAGGTTGAGTCCGAAGGCGCTGACCCGCTGGCTGAGCCGGCTCGTGCCTGCCCTCACCGCGCGGTGGATCGAGGAGATCGAGCGGCGGGGTCACACCGATTCGGCGGAGAGCGCGTCCCTGGTGGCGCGCTTCGCCGAGCTGCTCGTCCGGCTCCTTCCGCTCATGCTGGGGCCCGAGCGGGAGCAGATCCAGCCGCTCTGGGACCGGGCTTCGGCGCTGTACGGTGCCATCGCGGCCAAGCGGGGACTCGCGGCGGGAGAGGCGCTCGAGGAGCTGCACCTGCTGCGCGAGCTCGTGATCCGGGCCCTCTACCGGGACCCGCCCGCGGCGGGCGGCGTGCGGCTCTCGCTCCGGGAGATCCTGCGGATGAACCGGGCCCTCGACCGTGCGGTCACGCACGTGAGCGTCGGCCACACGGATTCGCTCTTCTTCGACCTGCTCGAATCGGACGGCCGTGGGGCGATCCTGGCCGGCGACGACGCGCTCGCCGAAGCGGAGCACCAGCTGGCCCGGATCTCCGACGAGGTCCAGGCGCTGCTCCGACACCCCGGCGCGAACGGACCGAGCTGACGGAGCCGCGGTGACCGACGGGCGCGCCGGCCGGCTCGGCGACCTGCCGCCGGACGAGTTCCGCCGCCTCGCGCGGGAGACCGCCGATTGGGTGGCGGACTTCCTCGAGGGCATCGACGACCTTCCGGTCTTTCCCTCGGTCCGCCCCGGCGCGCTCACGGCCGCGCTGCCTGCCGACGCCCCCGAGGAAGGGGAGTCGATGGACGCCGTGCTCGACGATTTCCGCACGCGGATCGTTCCGGGGATCAACCACTGGAACCACCCGGCCTTCTTCGGCTACTTCGCCATCAGCGCCTCGGGCCCCGGCATCCTGGGTGAGCTGCTGGCGTCCGCGCTCAACGTCAACGCCATGGTGTGGCGCAGCTCACCGGCGGCGACGGAGCTCGAGGACGTCACGACGGCGTGGCTCGCACGCATGCTCGGGCTCCCCGACGACTTCGAAGGGGTGATCAACGACACCGCCTCGTCGTCGACGCTGTACGCCCTGGCGGCGGCGCGGGAGGCGGCCTACCCCGGTGCCCACGCCGCCGGGCTGTTCGGCGCGCGCCCGGGCCGCGTCTACGCCTCCGAGCACGCCCACTCGTCCGTCGAGAAGGCCGTGCTGACGCTCGGGTTCGGGCAGGACGGCTATCGGACGATCCGGGCCGACCCCGAGTTCCGGATGGAGCCGGAAGCGCTCCGCGCGGCGATCGAGGAGGACGTGGCGGCCGGCGTCGTCCCCGTGGCCGTCGTGCCGACGCTGGGCACGACGTCGTCGGCGTCCCTCGACCCGGTGGCCGAGGCGGGGGAGATCGCGCGCGAGCACGGCGCGTGGCTGCACGTCGACGCCGCGTACGGTGGCCCGGCCGCGATCGTGCCGGAGCTTCGTCCCCTCTTCGCCGGGTGGGAGCGCGCCGATTCGGTGGTCGTCAATCCGCACAAATGGCTCTTCACGCCGATCGACTGCTCGGTCCTGTACTGCCGCAAGCCCGAGGTGCTGAGGCGCGCCTTCTCCATCGTGCCGGCGTACCTCTCGTCGAGCGAGCAGTCCGAGTCGCGCAGCCTGATGGACTACGGCGTCTCTCTCGGCAGACGCTTCCGGGCGCTCAAGCTCTGGTTCGTCCTGCGCGCCTTCGGCCGCGCCGGTCTGGAGCGCCGCCTTCGCCACCACGTGGAGCTGGCGCGGGCGCTCGGGCGCGCGATCGAGGAGACCCCCGGCTGGGAGCTCGTCGCCCCGGTGCACCTCGGCCTCGTGACGTTCCGCTTCGCGCCCGCCGGGATGGACGGTCGGGCCGCCGACGCCGCAAACCACCGCATCCTCGACCGGGTGAACGCCTCCGGCGAGGCCTTCCTCATCCACACGGTGCTGGACGGCCGGGTCTCGCTGCGCCTCTCGATCGGGAACCTGCGCACCACCGAGTCCCACGTCGAACGGGCATGGGCCAAGCTCCTCGAGGCCGCCGCCCGGGAGGCATCGGGCGCGGACGCCACGCCCGCGGCGGACTGACTAGCCGTCGAGATCGGACTCGACGGGCCGGGCGCCGAACATGAGCGCGGCAGCCGCGAGCCCGCCGACGAGCACCCAGGTGGCCGAGCCGGAGAGCAGACCGAGCGTGATCACGATCAGGCCTCCGGACTCGGTGAGGCCGAGCCCGAGGATCGTGGCCCGCGTGTACGCTGCCACCCGCGCTTCCCGGTCGAGCGAGGGGTCGATACGGGCCACGAACGCCCGTCGCACGAAGACACCCGCCACCATGTAGACCAGGACCCCGGCCCCGACGAGGCCCATGATCGACGTCGGCAGCACGTCCATGCCGAGCACGCCGTTCGACATGAGCGCCCAGATGAGCACCGTGTACAGGAGCACGGAGCCCAGGAGGGCGCCCCAGACGACGCGGAGCGTCCTCACGCCAGCTCGCGCACCTCGCGGACCAGATCCGACATCGACTCCTTGGCGTCGCCGAAGAACATGAGCGTGTTGTCCAGATAGAAGAGGTCGTTGTCGATCCCCGCGAAGCCGGGGGAGAGCGACCGCTTCATGACGATCACGCGGCGGGCCCGGTCGACGTCGAGGATCGGCATCCCGGCAATGATCGAGGCCGGATCCCGGGCCGCCGGATTGACGACGTCGTTGGCCCCCACGATGAGCACCGCGTCGGTGTTCGAGAAGTCGTCGTTGATCTCGTCCAGGTCGAAGAGCTTGTCGTAGCTCACGTCCGCCTCGGCGAGGAGGACGTTCATGTGCCCGGGCATCCGCCCGGCCACCGGATGGATGGCGTACTTCACGTCGACGCCGCGGTCCTCCAGCATGTCGCCGACCTTGCGCAGCTCGTGCTGCGCCTGCGCCACGGCGAGGCCGTAGCCGGGCACGACGACGACCGAGTTCACGTAGCCGAGCTCGGCGGCCACCGCCTCGGCGTCCGCGCGCCTGACCGGGCGCTTGCCGATCTGCGAGCGGTCCACGCCGGCCACCTCTCCGCCGAAGCCCCCGAAGGCGACGTTGGCGAGCGACCGGTTCATGCCCTTGCACATGAGCATGGTGAGGATCAGCCCTGCCGCCCCGACGAGCGCACCGGAGATGATCAGGACCATGTTGCCGATGACGAAGCCCGCCGCGCTGGCCGCGAGGCCCGAATAGGAGTTCAGCAGCGAGATCACGACCGGCATGTCGGCGCCGCCGATCGGGATCACGATCAGGACGCCGAGCACGAGCGCCGCGCCGAGGAAGGCCCAGAAGAGCGTGAGCGGCGCCACGGCCAGGCCGCCGATCCCCATCGCGGTCGCGCCGAGCGCGAGCACGCCGAGGAAGACGAACGCGTTGAAGGCGTTCTGACCCGGGAAGGTGATCGGGTTCCCGGTCATCAGCCCCTGGAGCTTGGCGAAGGCGATGAACGAGCCCGTGAACGTCACCGCGCCGATGAGCGTGCCGAGCATGATCGTGACGCCGGTGCTCCCCGCGCCCACCGCCGGGTTTCCGACGAACTCGGCGATGGCGACGAGCGCCGAGGCGCCGCCACCGAAGCCGTTGAAGATGCCGACGAGCTGCGGCATCTCGGTCATCTGCACGCGCTTGGCGGCGACGCCGCCGATCAGGCTCCCGAGCGCGACACCCACGAGGATCCCGTTCCAGGACAGGATCTCCGCGTCGACGATCGTGGCGACGATCGCGACCAGCATCGCGAGGGAGGCGAGCGCGTTGCCGCCCCGCGCCGTGGCCGGCGACTGGAGTCGCTTGAGCCCGACGACGAAGAGGATGGCCGAGAGGAGGTAGGCGACTTCGATGAGGGGATGTTCGAGGTTCATGGTGTTCCCCTACCGCTTCCGGAACATGCCGAGCATGCGGTCGGTGACCATGAAGCCCCCGACCACGTTGATCATGGCCATGGCGATGGCGGCGATCCCGAGGCCGGTCTGAAGCGCGCCTTCGGCCCGGCCGGCCACGACGAGCGCCCCCACGATGGCGATGCCGGAGATCGCGTTCGCACCGGACATGAGCGGCGTGTGGAGCGTCGGCGGGACCTTCGTGATCACTTCGCGGCCGGTGAGCGTCGCGAGGACGAAGACGTAGAGGCCGATCATGAGTTCGCCCATCAGGAGGCTCCTCCGGGGTTCGGTTCGACGAGGGCCCGGACGCGCTCGTTCCGGATCTCCCCCTGGTGCGTGACGGTGGCGGGGCCGACGACGTCGTTGTCGAAGTCGAGCGCCAGGGCGCCCTCTCCGTCCACGAACTCGCCGACCAGCGTCACGACGTTCTTCGAGTACATCTGGCTGGCGTGCACGGGGATCGTCGCGGGGATGTTCAGCGGCCCGATCACCTTCACGCCGTGCGCCACCACCGTCTCTCCGGCCCGCGTGGCCGAGCAGTTCCCGCCCGATTCCGACGCGAGGTCGACGATCACCGAGCCCGGGCGCATCGAGGCGAGCATCTCGTCCGTGATCAACAAGGGGGCGTCACGACCGGGGATCTGCGCCGTCGTGATGACGATGTCCGCCCCGGAGATCGCGCCGGCGATGAGCTCGAGCTCCTTCTTGTGCTGGTCCTCGGAGAGCTCCGCGGCATATCCGCCTTCGCCCTCCGCCGTCACCTCCTCCTCGGCCTCCAGGAAGGAGGCGCCGAGGCTCTCGACCTGCTCCTTCACGGCCGGGCGCACGTCGAAGGCCTCCACCACCGCGCCGAGTCGCCGGGCCGTCGCGATCGCCTGGAGGCCGGCCACGCCCGCGCCGAGCACGAGCGCCTTGCCCGGGCGAATCGTCCCGGCGGCGGTCGTGAACATCGGCAGGAACTTCGGCAGCTCGCCGGCGGCCAGCAGGACGGCCTTGTAGCCGGCCACCGTGGCCTGGGAAGAGAGCGCGTCCATGGACTGCGCCCGCGTGATGCGCGGGACCAGCTCCATCGAGATGGCTGTGACCTTGCGGGCCGCCAGGCGCCGGGCCGTGTCCGGCTCTCCCAGCGGGTTGAGGAAGGAGACGAGGATCGACCCCTCCTCGAGCGACTCGGTGAGGGCCGCGTCCGGGGGGTTCACGTGCAGGACGACCTTGGCTCCGCGCAGCGCCTCGGC
>CALJLC010000391.1 GCA_937982605.1 uncultured Gemmatimonadales bacterium
GTCCGGTGCCAGGTACAGGAAGCCGCGGGCGTCGGCCGGGCTGCGGAACCAGTAGTCCACGCGGCCGACGTAGACATGGGTCAGCGTCTCGTCCTCTGCAATCACCACGTCGTCGTCCTCGAGCACCTCCGCCAGGGCCCGTCCGGGAGTCTCCATGTCGTGGCGCTGCGGATCACCGCGCCCCGGATACTCCGGCTGCGCGGGGCGCGCGGCGGCCGCCAGCCCGTGATGCGGCAGGGCTCCGATCAGCACGAGCAGCATCGCCAGCAGCGGAGCATTCCGCTGCGCGGATCCGGCCCGGACGGTCCCGAGGAGCGCGCCGACTCCGTGCACCAGGAGCGCCGCCGAGACGAGGTGGAGGAAGGGGAGCGCCATGAAGGCGTAGCGCGCGGGGCCGTGCGGGGCCGCGAGCCCGAGGCCCGCCAGGGGGATCCACGCGGCGAGGGCGGCGCCCCGCAGCCCGCCACGGCGACCCTCGTCGTCCCGGCCGAAGCAGAGCCATGCGGTCCCGACGACGAAGAGAGCCGTGATCCCCGGATCGATCGGCCATACGGAGCGCAGGTACAGATAGGGATATGTCAGGAGTCGACGGAGCCCGGCCTCGGGGCCGAGCGTCACGAGCGCCCCGAGTGCCCACCCCACGCCGACGGCGCCCAGGACCGCCAACGCAGGCCCACCGCGTGCGACGAGCTCGCGCGGTCCGGCCGGGTGCAGGAACAAGAGCACCACCGCCGCCAGCGCGACACCCGCGAGGTGCCCGTGCGTGGCCGCCACGGCCATCACGATCGCGGCCGCGCCGACCGCGACTCGCCACAGGAGGTCCCGGGCGCGGCTCCCCACCGCCCCGGTCGGATCCCGGAGCGCGCGCCACGCGAGCCATGACCCCACCCCGAGCCCCGCAGCCGAGAGGAAGGGGTCCAGCCCGGCGGTGATCTCGGGCGGCACCGGTGGCGGGGGCGCCACGGGGTCCATCGCGTACGACCCGGGCAGCGACCACGCCCCGTAGGGGCTCTGGACGAACCAACGGTTGAGCCAGAAGAACGCGCCGGTCGAGAAGGCGACGACGGCGAGGACGGTCGGGGCGGACACGGCGAGGGCGCCGGGAAGCACGAGGGCGAAGAGGGCCGTCTGCGCCGCGGGGGCTCCGAGCAGGTGGAGCGCGATCGCGAGGCCCAGGGACGCCACCGCCGCGGCGCCGAGGAGGCGCCCGCCGCGTCGCGCCCAGCGCCAGAAGAGCGCCCCCGTGAGAAAGAAGACGAGGCCGAGCGTGCTGTACATGCGGCCGTGCCGGGACCGGGCGACGTGCCACTCGGACACGGCCAGCGACACCGCCGCGACCAGCGCGACCGCCGGAGGCGCGAAGGCCGTGCCGCACAGGTACAAGGCCGCCGGCGTGAGCGCCCCCGCCGTCGCCGCGACGACCCGATAGGGCGCGTTGCCCTCGGGACCGAGGAGCGCGACGGCCGCGGCGTTGGCCCAGGTGAAGGGCAGCGCGCGGCGGTACGGCATCCCCGACGGCATCGTCGATCCGCCGCCATCGAGCACCGAGTTCGCGGTTATCCACGTGTAGTCCTCGTCGCCGGTGAGGCTGGCGGTGCCGAGGTCCGCGAAGCGCGGCAGGGCGCCGAGGAGCACCAGCAGCCCCACGACCAGCCCGCGCCGGGCTCCCGGGCCGAGGCTCACTCCGGCAGCGCGGCGAACCATTCCAGGAACGAGGAGACCCCGGTCTCGAAGTCCGTGGAGGGGCGATAGCCGATCTCTTCACATGCCCTCGAGATGTCGGCGAGGGTGTGGCGCATGTCGCCGACGTGCTCCGGCAGGTACTCGAGCCGCGGCGGCACCCCCATCCCGCGGGCGAGGGTCCGGATCATGTCCGAGAGCCGAACGGGGCGGCCGCGGCCGAGATTCCACACCCGATAGGTCGGGCCGCCGCCGTCGGGACGCGCGTCGGTCAGGGCCCGGAGCGTACCGTCGACGATGTCGGTGATGAAGGTGTAGTCCCGACTCGTCGAGCCGTCGCCGAAGACCGGAATCGTTCCGCCGCGCCGGAGCGTGCGCGCGAACGCATGCATGGCCAGGTCGGGTCGCTGCCTCGGTCCGAACACGGTGAAGTAGCGCAGCGCGCGAACGCGCAGCCCCTCCTCGGCCGCCGCCTCGCACAGCACTTCCCCGGTGCGCTTGGTCGCCGCGTAGGGGGAGCGGGGCTTTCCGAGGGGTCCGTCCTCGCGGAACGGCGTTTCGGCGCCCTCTCCGTAGACCGACGACGAGGAGGCGAAGACGAGGGACGGAATCCCGCGCGCCCGGATCCATGCGAGCAGGGTGGACGTGCCCGCCACGTTGATGTCCTCGTACAGGGCCGGCTGGTCCAGGGAGACGCGCGCCGACGCTCGGGCCGCCAGGTGGAGGACCGCGTCGACGTCGGGGACGCGCGCGAGCGCTTCCGGGTCCCGCACGTCGCCCGTGATCAGTCGGAAGCGGGCGTGCTCCCGCGCCCTCTTCAGGTTGCCCCGCTTCCGCTCCGGCGAATAGAGATCGTCGAACGAGTCGAGGCCGACCACGTCGCGGCCCTCGGAGAGGAGTCGGTCCACGACGTGCGAGCCGATGAAGCCGGCCGCGCCGGTGACGAGGACCGTCACCCGCGGATCGGGGGAGGCTGGGTCATCCTCCATGATCGCACCTGGCGTCGGGAATGGCGAAGGTGGCGACCCCGCCGGGACCGGTTCAACTTGAAGAATGGTGGTGATTTGCCCCTGACGGACACGTACCGTGAACACCCCAGCCCCCCAGCTCTCGGTGGTCGCCGTGTCATTAAAAAAAAAAAACAACGACGCCCAGCTCGTCGACAAGGTGCGCGACGAGCTGGGGGAGTGGGGCGCGCGGGCGGTGGCCCCGGCCTGGTGCGGCGCGCGCGGGACCAAGACACTGCGCCCGAACAGCGGTCGGGAATCGTACCAGCGCAGGCGTTCGCGCAGCGTCACCACCTCCCCCACGACGATGATGGCGGGGTTCGACAGACCACCTTGGCGCGCCTCTTCGGCGATCGTGGCGACGGTCGCGATGGCCACGCGT
>CALJLC010000392.1 GCA_937982605.1 uncultured Gemmatimonadales bacterium
CCCGTCCAGCGCACCTCTTCGGCCAGCGACACCCAGTCGACGCCGTCGTGCTCCCGGAAGCGGTAGTCCTCCGCCACGAGCACCGCGCGCACGAGGTTCGGCGAGATATCCTCGAGCGGCACCCAGCTCCACCGGATCTGCAGCTCGTCGCCACCCGAGCGCGCCTCGGCCACGCGCTGGTCGATGAGCGCGGTGCTCGACGGATTGGTCGACTCCAGCCCGCGCGCCGTGGGGACGAACCAGCGCCAGGCGACCGCCGCGAAGACGACGACGATGCCGACCGCCGCGGGCCCGGCGGGCCCGCGCACGAGGAAGGTCCGCCCTCGCCGCAGGAAGCCCCGCTCCGAGCCCTCTCTCTCCATCTCTCCGGACATCCCGATCGTGGTTGCCGCGCGTAGCGTACCCGCGCGGCGTTGCGGGCGGTCCTTCGCTGCACGTTCCGGGCCGGTCCGCGCGCGACGCGGACCGGCCCTCCGTGGCCGATCGACCGGTGCCGCGGCGGCGCCGCCCGCGGCTCGACGCGCTCCGCTACTCGGAGCGCAGCGCGGTCGAAGGATCCACCCCCGCGGCGCGGGAGGCGGGGATCCAGCTCGCGGCGAGCGAGACCACGACCAGGGCCGCCGCGACCGAGCCGTACGTGATCGGATCGAGAGCCCCGACGCCGTACAGCAGGGACGCCATCACCGAGCTCATCGCGCCGGCGGCGAGGAGGCCGAGCACCACGCCCGCCACGGCCAGCGTGAGCCCCTGGCGCACGACCATGCCGCGCACCGACGGCCCCGTGGCGGCGGGCGCCATGCGCACCCCGCTCTCCCTGGTGCGCTGGGAGACGACGTAGGAGATGACGCCGTAGATGCCGACCAGCCCCAGCAACAGGGCGACCCCCGACGCCGCCCCGAGCAGCGCCATCGTGAACGAGGTCCGGGACGTCGCGGCGCTCACCACCGACTCCATCGTCCGCGGGTTCGAGACCGGGATCCGGGGGTTGAGCGCCTGCACCTCCCGTCTCAGCACCGGGATCAGCGTCAGCGGGTCGACCGTCGTACGGATCACCACGTCCATGCTGCGCGCCGCCTGCGGATCGTCCGCCTCACCCTGCGTGAGCGGCCAGTAGACCATCTCGTCGTTGGCCTGCCCGATCTCGTCGTAGTGGGCGTCGCCGACGACCCCGACGATGTCGTACCACTCCCCCGGACCGGCGTTCAGCCGCCGTCCGAGCGCGCTCTGCCCGGGCCAGTACCGCTCCGCGAAGGCCTGCCCGACGACCGCGACCCGCCGGCCTTCGGCGCCGTCGCCGGCCTGGAAGGCGCGCCCCTCGAGGATCGGGATGCCGAGCGTCTCGAAGTAGTCGCCTTCGACCGAGTTGTGGTTGGCGAAGACCGGCAGCTCTCCCGGCTCCCTGGGGTGGTCCTCCAGCGCCACGTTGTAGTAGCCGAGCCCCGAGGTGAGCGGCGCCGACGACGCGTACCCGACGGCCTCCACGCCCCCCTGGGCGAGGAGCTGCTCGCGAAGGACCCGGAAGAAGGAGGCGGTCTCCTCCCACCCCGGGACCTCGGCGGTGGGCACGGTGAGCCGGGCGGTCAGCACGCCCTCGGCGCGGAAGCCGGGATCGGTGTCGCGCAGCGCCTGGAAGCTCCGGAACATCAGGCCCGAGCCGATGAGCAGCACGAGCGCCAGCGCCATCTGCGCCACGACCAGGCCGTTGCGGAGGCGGTGGTGCCCACGCCCCCCGGTGGAGCCGTGCGCCGCGCCGTCGCGGAGCTGCGTGCCGAGGTTGTCGGCGCCGTAGCGCAGGAGCGGGAAGAGACCGAAGAAGACCGCGCAGCCGATGGCCATCGCCAGCGTGAATCCGAGCACGCGCACGTCGAGCCCGATCTCGTCGACGCGGGGCAGGTCCGCCGGCACGGCGTCGATCGTGAAGCGCAGGGCGAGCGACGCGATGCCGACGCCGAGGACGGCGCCCGCTGCGGCGAGCGCCGCGCTCTCGCTCATGAACGAGCGCAGCACCTGGGCCCGACCCGCGCCGACGGCCACCCGGAGCGCCAGCTCCCGCTGACGCCCCTCGGCGCGGACGAGGAGCAGATTGGCCACGTTGGCGCACGCGATGAGGAGCACGAAGCCGACCGTGCCGAGCAGGATCCAGAGCGTGCGGCTCATGTCCCCGACCAGCTCCTCCTTCAGCGACAGGATCACCGGCCGCAGACCGACCTCCGCCAGGAAGGCGGGCGCGCCCGAGTCCGGGTAGTACTCGGCGAGCTGCCCGATCAGCGAGGTCAGCTCGGCATCGACGGACTCGATCGTCTGGCCGTCCGCCAGCCGTGCCACGCCCCCGCTCCCGAAGGCCGCGAGCGGCGCCCGGGCCGGATCGACCTGCAGCGGCAGCCAGAGCCGCGCGTCCCGGTCGGGGAAGCCGAAGTCGGGCGGCATCACGCCGACGATGCGGCGCAGCCGTCCGTTCACGTCGACCGACCGACCGATCACGGACGGATCCCGCGCGAAGCGCGCTTCCCAGAGCCCGTCGCTCAGCACCGCGGTGAGCTCGGCGTCGGGGTTCCCCTCGTCCTCGGTGAAGGTCCGGCCGAGCGCGGCCTGGGCCCGGAGCACCGTGAAGAAGTCGGGCGTGACCACCTGGATCGGCACCCGCTCGGTCTCGGCCTCCGTCACCAGGTTCACCTCGACGTTGGACCAGAGCCCGATCTCCTCGAGCGAGCGGGCGTGCTCACCGTAGAAGACGTAGAGCCCCGTCGACATCGGCAGCCGGTCACGACCCTCGCGCCCCTGATGGCGCAGCGCGACCAGCTCGTCGGCGCCGTCGTAGGGGAGTGGCGAGATCAGCACGCCGTCGACCAGGGTGAAGACCGCGGTGTTCGCGCCGATCCCGAGCGCGAGGGTGAGCACCGCGATCGTCGTGAAGGTCGGGTACCGCAGCAGGCTCCGCACGGCGTGGCGGAGGTCGTTGAAGAGGCCCGTCATCGTCATCGTCTCCTTCTTCTCCCAGAGGGCATCGATCACACAGGTGAGGGCCCGCGCGCGCAGGCGCAGGACCGAGAGCCGGGAGGGCGTTCCCGACCGGTGGAGGCGCTGCCAGGCGTACGTCACCTCGGCCTCCCATTCACGACGCCACGCCCGGCGCCGATGCGGCGGTACCAGCCCGGCCGCCCAGGCGATGACCCGTCCGCCCGGAATCACGTCAGGCACTCTCGGGCGCCTCGCCGAAGAGGCGCGGGAGCGCGGGGAAGCGCTCGAGCACCTCCTCCATCGAGGCCTCGCCCACGGGGGTCAGCTCGTAGTAGCGGCGTTGCGGACGGAGCTCGGCACGGGCGGCGGCTTCGTCCTCCCAGCGTCCGGCCAGGACCCCGCGGCGCTCGAGCCGTCGCAGGATCGGATAGACCGTCCCGTCGGGGAGCCCAGTGGCGTCCATGATGTCGAAGCCGTACCGGTGCCCGCTGCGGATGGCCAGCAGCACCGCTGCCGTCGGGTACGTCAGGCTGAAGAGCCGTCCCACGCCGCCTCCCGTAACATAGAATCCTAGGTAGGGGTCTACGATAGTGGGATGCCCCGAGCAGCGGGAGGGTTGCCGCCCGCCCGCGAGGCCGGCCGCCATCGGTTAGCTTTGCGGGATGAACGCGCCCGCCCGCCCCACGAAGCGGATCCTCTGGGTCGACGACGAGATCGACCTGCTCAAGCCGCACCTGCTCTTCCTGCAGGCGCGCGGCTACCACGTGGACGCGATCTCCAACGGAGACGACGCGCTGGAGCTGATGCGCGAGGCGCCCTACGACCTCGTCCTCCTCGACGAGCAGATGCCGGGCCGTCGGGGCCTGGAGGTCCTCCAGGTGATGCGCCGCGAGGACCCGCACCAGCGGGTGGTCATGGTCACCAAGTCCGAGGAGGACCTGACGATGACCGAGGCGAAGACGGAAGAGCACACGTCTGAACTCCAGTCACACTGATATATCTCGTATG
>CALJLC010000393.1 GCA_937982605.1 uncultured Gemmatimonadales bacterium
GGCGTCCGCCGCCGCTCGGGGGTGGTGCGCGTGCCTGACGGCGCCGGCTCGCGCGCCTTCGTGGAGGCTGCGGCGGATGCTCGCCGCCAGCTCGTCGAGCTGCTCGGGCGTCGCGGCATCGGAGTTGGCCGCGCCGGTCGGGACGAGCCCGGTCCCCGGGTCGTCGAGGACGTCCATGCGCACCTGGACGTGCCCGATGCTGACGCCGTAGTTGACCCGCTGGCCGCCCTCCCGCTCGGCGTACCACGCGGAGACGTCCCCGGTGCCGACCTCCAGCTCGAGTGCCGTGGTGACGCCGTCCCGGGCCATGATCCCGTACGCCAGGTCGGTCTGCCCGTGCTCGTGCAGATCGACGAAGCCGGGCGCGACCACGTGGCCGCTCGCGTCGATGACGCGCGCGCCCTCGAGGGGGTCCGCCGAGATCGCGGCGATCTCGCCTCCGCGGATCCCGACGTTGGCGACCTCGAAGAAGCCGGTCTCCGGATCGATCACCCGGCCGTTGGCCACGACCAGGTCGTACGTCTCGCCGCCGCACGCGGCGATGAGGGCGGCCAGAAGCAGAAGGATCGGTCGACGGTACATGGTTGCTGTCTCCTGTGTCGTGTCAGCGCCCGGACACGCGCGTCGGTGATGGCGGGCCCGTCGTCGGGGCCGGAGCGGTCAGGGCGTCCGGTGCCCGAAGTCGGCCTGGAAGAGGAGGCGGACGTTCGGATCGAGCGTGACCCCGGAAGGCTCGGCGTCCACGGGGATCACGAGTCGGTTGAAGCGCTGGTCGACGGCGTGCGTCTCCACCCGCCGCGGCAGCGCCTCCCCGTCGAAGTAGAGCCCGATCTCGAGCGGGAGCCGGAAAACGGGACCCGCGGCCTGGGTCTGGTTGAGCTCGACACGGACCGCCCGCGCCGTCGGGTCGTAGTCCCACCAGCCCTCGAGCTTCGGGTTGCCCCCGTTGTAGAGCCATTGATCGAAGAAGGGGGCCAGATCGAGCCCGGACGCCTCCTCCATCGCGCGCTGGAAGTCCTCGGTCGTGGCGTTCGCGTTCATGTGACGCGCGTAATACGCGCGGATCCCCGACCAGAATGCCTCGTCGCCGACCATCGAGCGCAGCATGTGCAGCACCCAGGAGCCCTTCTGGTAGATCGCGCCGGTCGTGACACGGCTCATGTCGTCGAGATCGTCGTGCACGATCCGGTAGTCCGGGTCGTCGTCGTACTGCTGGAAGACCCGATCCGCCGAGCTGCGCAGCCCAGCCACGAACTCGTCGCGTCCGGAGGCGTGCGCGATGAAGAGCAGCGTGAAGTAGGTCGCGAATCCCTCGCTCAGCCACACGTCGTCCCAGTCCGACTCGGTCACGGCGTTGCCGAACCACTGATGCGCGACCTCGTGGATGATCACGTTGCGCCAGCGCACCGAGCGCTCGCCGGTGACCGAGCTCTCGTGGTACATGATGGCGGTGGCGGCTTCCATCCCGCCGCCGGTCACCGGCGACGTCACGTTCGCGAGTTTCTCGTACGCGAAGGGCCCGACGCGGTCGTGGTAGAACTCCATCGCCTGCTTCGTGGGCACGGCGAAGTCGTGAAAGCCGGCGTCGCGGTCCTGTGGGTACACCCACGTCTGGATGGCCGCTCCGCGGAAGTCGTCGACGTGCTGGACGGCGAAGCGTGCCACGCCGAGCACGTAGAGCCAGGTGGCGATCGGCACCGACTGCCGCCAGTGCGTCAGCCGGGTGCCGTCGGGCCCGTCGGTCTCCTCGACGAGCAGTCCGTTCGAGACCACCTGGTAGTGTGACGGCGCGGTCACGAGCATCTCGCTCGTGGCCTTGTCGTAGGGGTGGTCGATCGTGGGGAGCCAGTGGCGAGCCCGGTTCGGCCAGTTGTCGCTGAAGAAGGTGCGATCGCCGTGCCGGTTGGGGCCGGCACGCAGACCGCTCACGGGGGTGCCCGCGTAGGTGACCGTGACGGAGCGACGCTCCCCGGAACGCCCCGCCGGCGTGAGGCCGATGGTGACGACGTCGGCATCGTGCCGGAAGTCGAGCGGCCGGCCGCCGGACTCCACCGCGTCGACCGTCATGCCGAGGCCCTCGGCGGTCATGCCCGTGAGGTCGAGCGGCAGCTCGGCGACGCCGTTGGCGCGGAAGCGCACGGTCACGGTGGCACGTCCCTCGATGCGGTCCGTCCGGTCCGACAGCGTGAGCTCGAAGCGGTAGTGCTCGACGTCGATGCCGATGCGCCGCGGATAGTCGTCGACCGGCCCCGCGGCGGGCGCGAATCCCGTCGACGCCGTCAGGCAGGCGGCCATCAGGCAGGCGGCTCGGACGACGCGCATCGGGTCTCCGGGAGCGAGGGTCGAAACGGCGAGCCGCCAACATGCCACGGCTCGC
Source organism: uncultured Gemmatimonadales bacterium (assembly GCA_937982605.1). GTDB lineage: Bacteria > Gemmatimonadota > Gemmatimonadetes > Longimicrobiales > Gaopeijiaceae > UBA2589. Next base: position 2,378 of record CALJLC010000393.1, read on the forward strand.
CCCGGCCCGCCATCGGCACCCGGCTTGCGCACCGCCGCACACTCAAGAGCTTCAACAGTTTGCGAAGCTCGGGTGATAGTATTCAGACCCGCCGCGTCACCCTCACCCCTTCACGATGACCGAGAACGAGTCCGAACCGGCCGGGCCGGCGGGCGAGCCCCGACGAAGCTTCCTGACCAGCGTCGGGGCCGCCGCGGTGGGCGCCCTCGCCGCGCTGGCGCCCGTAGCGGCCGGCGTCGCGGCCCTCCTCGACCCACTCCGTCGCTCTTCCTCGACCGAGGGGCTGGTGCGGGTTACCCGGCTGTCCGCGATCCCCGAGGACGGGTCGCCGAAGAAGTTCACCGTGACCGCGGACCGTACGGACGCGTGGGCCACCTACGCCAACACCCCGGTGGGCGCCGTCTACCTGCGTCGCACGGACGCCGGCATCCTGGCGCTCAACACCGTGTGCCCGCACGCCGGCTGCTTCGTCGGGATCGCCCCGGACGCTTCCCGCTTCGCGTGCCCCTGCCACAAGAGCAGCTTCGATCTGGACGGTGTCGTGAACGACCCCGCGAGCCCGAGCCCGCGCGACATGGACTCGCTCCAGGTCGAGGTCCGCAACGGAGACGAGGTCTGGGTGCGCTTCCAGCACTTCCTTCCCGGCCGCGAAGAGAAGACCCCGGTCTAGAGGAGACATGCGCACACTCCTCGACTGGCTCGACGACCGGACGGGCTACCGCGCCCTCTTGTCCGACGCGCTCTACGAGCGCATTCCCGGCGGCGCGCGGTGGCGCTACGTCTGGGGCAGCACGCTCTCGTTCGCCTTCTTCGTCCAGCTCGTGACCGGCGTGGTCCTGTGGGCGGCGTACAGCGCCAACGCCCAGGGCGCGTGGGAGAGCGTCTGGTTCATCCAGAACGAGATGCTCGGCGGGTGGCTCCTGCGGGGGATCCACCACTTCATGGCGCAGGCGATGATCGTCCTGCTCGTCCTGCACCTCATGCAGGTCATGATCGACGGGGCGTACCGCGCACCCCGCGAGGTCAACTTCTGGTTCGGGCTCGCGCTGCTCGGCCTCGTGCTCGGCCTCTCGCTGACGGGCTACCTGCTGCCGTGGGACCAGAAGGGCTTCTGGGCCACGAAGGTGGCCACGAGCATCGCGTCGATGACCCCGATCGTCGGCCCGGCCATGCAGCAGCTCCTCGTGGGAGGCAGCGAGTACGGACACCTCACGCTGACGCGCTTCTTCGCGCTGCACGCGGGGGTCCTGCCCGCCGGGGTCATCGCGCTGGTCGTGGCGCACGTCTACCTCTTCCGCCGCCATGGCGTGACCGTGCCGGAGAAGCACGCCGAGAAGCCGGACGGGATGTTCTGGCCGGATCAGGTGCTCATGGACGCCGTCGCCTCGCTGGCGGTCATGGCCGCCGTGCTCGGCCTGGCGATCTGGACGGGCGGCGCACACCTGGGCGCGCCCGCCGATCCCGCGGAGCCCTACGCCGCGGCGCGGCCCGAGTGGTACTTCCTCTTCCTCTTCCAGTGGCTCAAGTACTTCCCGGCCGGGTGGGAGGTCGTCGGCGCGCAGGTGATCCCGGGGATGATCGTCGGGCTCATCGCGGCGATGCCGATCATCGGTCGCTGGAGGCTCGGCCACCGCTTCAACCTGGGCGTGGGCGCCGCGATCCTGGCGGGCATCGTCATGCTCACGTGGCTGGCGCGAGCCGAAGACGCGGCCGACCCGGACTTCGTGACCGCCAAGGCGGAGGCCGACGCGGCGGCCGAGCGGGCCGACGAGCTGGCCTCCTCGCCCATGGGCATCCCCGCGGCCGGCGGCCTCGCCATGCTGCGGGCCGATCCCCTCACGCAGGGCCCGAAGATCTTCGCCGCGAGCTGCTCGAGCTGTCACCGGTTCGAGGGCCACGACGGCCTCGGCGGCGTCCCGACCGACCCGCCCTCCGCGTCGGATCTGGCCGGGTACGGCAGCCGCGAGTGGCTGCGGGGGCTGCTGGACGCCGATCGCGTGACGACCGACGAGTACTTCGGCGGCACCGAGCACGTCCGGGGCCGGATGGCCCGCTTCGTCACGCGGGGGCTGCCGCAGCTCACCGACGCCGAGCGGGAGGACCTCGCCAAGGTGATCCTCGCGGTCTCCGCCGAGGCCGAGCTTCCCGCGCAGGCCGGGGTGGACGCCGACGACGCGGAGACCATCGAGGAGGGCCGCGAGCTGATCGCGAGCGAGGCGATCGACTGCGTGCGCTGCCACACCTTCCGCGGCTTCGAGGGCGAGGACGACGTGCCGGTGCTGACCGGCTGGGGTTCGCGCGAATGGATGCTCGGGATGCTCCACGATCCGACGCAGCCGCGCTACTACGGCGAGAACAACGACCGGATGCCGTCGTTCGGCGTCGAGGAGACGCTCACCCGGCAGGAGATGGAGCTGGTGGTGGACTGGCTGCGTCGCGACTGGTACTCCCGGCAGCCGAGCATGTAGCCGCTGATCCCCGGTCGACGGGGAGCGGGTGGCCGACGCCGCCCGACGGGCCCCGACGCCGAAGGGCCGCTCCCCGGGGGGAGCGGCCCTTTCCTTTCCGATGGTGCGGAGCGGCGGCGCGGGCCCGAGACCCGCGACGCGTCAGTTGTTCTCCGCGCCCTCGGCGATCCAGGCCCGGATGAGATCGAGCTCTTCCGGGGTCACGGGGTCACCCTCTTCGGGCATGTCGCCGGAGGCAATCATGTCGACGAGGAGGCTTCCGTCCGGATCACCGGCCTCGACGACCGTGCCGTAGTCCGAGCCGGCCATCACGCCCTCGTAGGTGTCGAGCATGAGGCCCAGCTCGGCGTTGTCCGCCGAGTGGCACTCCCAGCAGTACTTCTCGAGGATCGGCATCACCTCGGTGGCGAAGCTCACCTCGGCGTGACTCCCGGCAACGGCGGGCTGGAGCGTGCGGGCACGCTCGGCGTCCGCCTGCAGCGCCAGACCGATCGCGGCGGTCACGGCGAGCGCGGAGAGGACGTCGGAACGAAGCAGCATGGGGCAGAAACCTCCGGTTATCGATGGCCACGGCACGGGGGTCGACGACGACCCACCGAGTCGGACGAATTAGTACGTACGCCGCATCGAGCCGGTTCCGATCTCCCCCGTGAAGCCCCCCACCCCGGCGCGACTCAGGCGTGACCCGCCTGGGCGAACAGGTCCGTCGATATGTAGCGTTCCGCGAAGGAAGGCAAGACCGCCACGATGGTGCTGTCCTCCATGCCGTCGCGCCTGGCGATCTCGATCGAAGCCCAGATCGCCGCGCCCGCGCTGATGCCGCACGGCAGCCCCTCGACGCGCGCCGCCTCCCGCGCCATCGCGAAGGCGTCGTCGTTGAGGATCGTCATCACCTCGTCCACCAGGCTCATGTCGAGCACCTCCGGGACGAATCCCGCGCCGATCCCCTGGATCATGTTGCCCGGACCCGGCTCGCCGCCCGAGAGGACCGGGCTCGTGGTCGGTTCGAGCGCCACCGAGTGCAGCTTCGGGTTGCGACGCTTGAGGACGTCGGAGACGCCGGTGATCGTCCCGCCGGTGCCCACACCGGCCACGAAGACGTCGATCCGGCCGTCCGTGTCGCGCCAGATCTCCTCGGCCGTGGTGCGCCGGTGGATCTCGGGATTGGCCGGGTACGTGAACTGACTCGGCTGG
>CALJLC010000394.1 GCA_937982605.1 uncultured Gemmatimonadales bacterium
AAGGGGATCGTGCGACGGGTGAGGCGGAGCGCGGCGGAGTGGTCGTCGACGCGCACGACGACCCCCTCGACGGTCGCTTCGGCGCGGTCGCCGAAGCGCACGATGCCGGTGATCGACGCGCCGACGAGGGGGCGGTCCACGCCCCGGGGCAGCGCGTAGCTGAGGCCGGACTCCGAGCACTCGATCACGTCGAGGGCCTCGTCCTTGGTGTGGAGCACCGGGCGCTCGCGCACCGGGTAGTCGACGCGGTAGAAGGCTCGGGTGTTCTCGGTCATCGGTCTCTCCTCTCGGCCGTGACGGCTCCCACTGCGCCGCCACGGACCCGTACCCTCCTGCAAGATGGGCACGGGCGGGGGGCGTCCGCACGGGTGACCTCTGGCTTCCTGTCGGGGGGCCGGGTACTGTCCCGACGCGCCGGCGGCACCGCGGCCGCCGCGGCGGGGGAGGCACGAGCCAGGGGGCCGGATGCCGAAGGAGACGGTCGGGAGCGGGGCACGGTCGGGTGACGTGCTCCTGATGGTGGGCACGACGAAGGGGGCCTTCCTCTTCACGGCGGCGGCCGATCGGGGGAGCTGGCGGATGGACGGCCCGCACTTCCCCGGCGAGGAGGTCTACGCCATGGCGCTCGACCAGCGCGGCGGCTCGCCGGTGCTCTGGGCCGCGCCGGGTAACCCCTTCTGGGGCACGACGATGCGGCGATCCGATGACCTCGGTTCTAGCTGGTCGGGCAAGGAGGAGCGCCCGGTCAAGTTCCCGGAGGGCTCGGAGTTCTCGCTCCGGCGCGTGTGGCAGATCGCTCCGGGACCGGCCGACGATCCCGACCGGATCTTTCTCGGCGTCGAGCCTTCGTGCCTTTTCGAGAGTCGGGACGGGGGCGACTCGTTCGCTCCGGTCCGGGGCTTCCTGGAGCACGAGCACCGGGAGTACTGGACCCCCGGCAACGGCGGTCTGTGCATGCACACGATCGTGCAGCGTCCCGACGACCCGGATCGGATCCTGGTGGCGTTCTCGACGGGTGGGGTGTACGTGACCACCGACGGCGGCGAGAGCTGGGCGCCGAGCAACCGGGGCGTTCGGGCCGAGTTCCTCCCGGACAAGCACCCCGAGTTCGGGCAATGCGTGCACAAGGTGGTCAGTCACCCCGACCGGCCGGACCGGCTCTTCCTGCAGAACCACTGGGGGCTGTACCGCTCCGACGACTGGGCCGGCTCGTGGGAGGACATCGCCAACGGCGTACCCTCGGACTTCGGCTTCGCGATGGCGATGCACCCCCGGGACCCGGACACGGTGTACATCGTCCCGCTCGAATCCGACCAGTTCCGCTGTACGCCGGAGGCGAAGCTGCGCGTCTATCGCACGACCGACGCCGGCGCCTCGTGGGAGCCGCTCGCCGACGGCCTCCCGCAACAGGGCGCGTTCGAGACGGTTCTACGCGACGCGATGTGCACGGACGGCTCCGAGCCGGCCGGCGTCTACTTCGGCACCCGCAGCGGAAGCGTGTACGCGTCGGCCGACGACGGCGATTCGTGGTCGCTCGTCCACGACGGACTCCCGCCGGTCGTCTGCGTCAAGGCGGGAGTGATCGCGTGAGCTCGGACCCGACGGGGGCGGGCGTCGAGGCGCGCACGACCGTCATTCTGCCCGGGGCGCTCCGCCCGCTGGCCGGGGACCGGTCGACGATCGTGGTGGAGGGCGAGCCGCGGACCGTCGGGGCGCTCTTCGCGTCGGTGCGGGAGACGCATCCGGCGGTGTGGGACCGCGTCTTCACCGAGCAGGGAGAGCTGCGCCCGCACGTGAACGTCTTCGTGGGCCGCGACGATATCCGCTGGTCCGGTGGACTGGAGACGCCCGTGTCCGGCGGGGCGGAGGTCACGATCCTGCCGGCCGTCAGCGGAGGCTGACCGGGCCGTCTACGGCCCGGCGTTCCCCCGCGGACCCGGGCGCCTTGTGCATGCCCGCTTCCGCTCTCGTGGCCCTATTGACAAATTGTTTTGTCAATAGCAGAATGGCGGGAACGAACACGACACGGCCGAAGCGGGAGAGGCATGAGCGCGGCGATCGACATCATCCGGAGCGAGGCCCAGCTGGCGAGCGTCACGACGCCGATCCGGCTGCGCGTGCTGGAGGCGCTGGGGGAGCCCGGGTCGGCGACGACGGTGGCCGAGCGGCTCGGAATCACGCGCCAGAAGGCCAACTACCACGTGCGGAAGCTCGAGGAGCAAGGCCTGGTCGAGCACGTCGAGGACCGGCCCCGGGCCGGCCTGACCGAGCGAGTCGTGCGCGCCACCGCGCGCCACTACCTGATCGCCTCGTCCGTGCTGGGCCCGCTCGAGGCGGATCCGGCCACGATCGCCGATCGCCGATCGAGCGCACACCTGGCCGCGGTCGCGGCACGCACGGTCTCGGAAGTGGCGGAGCTGCGCGCACGCGCCGCCGAGGCGGGAAAGGGTCTGCCCACGTTCTCGGTCGAGACCGCGGTCCGATTCCGATCGGCCGCCGACCAGGCCGCGTTCGCCGAAGGGCTCGCCAACGCCATCGCCGAGCTCGTGGCGCGTCACCACGCGGGGGACGCGCCGAAGGGACGCTGGTTCCGGGTCACCGCGGGGGCGCATCCGGCGCTCCGCGTCACGCAGAGCGCAGAGGAGGGCACCCGATGAGCGAAGGGACGAAGCAGGCGGGCCGGAAGATCGAGATCGAGCGTACGGTCGACGCCGCGCCCGAAGAGGTCTTCCGCATCCTGACCGATCCCGAGGAGGTGTCCCGGTGGTTCCCCCTCGCCGCCGAGATCGACCCGAAGGTCGGCGGACGCGTGTGGCTTTCCTGGGGTCCGGGCGTCGAAGGCGAAGCGCCGATCCACGTGTGCGAGCCACCTCGGCGCTTCGGCTGGACCGAGCGCTACGGGGAGGACGACGCGGGTCGTCCGGTGGAGCTGGCGATCGACTTCCACGTGGAGACCCGGGACGGGGTGACCGTCGTCCGCCTCGTCCAGTCGGGCTTCACCGCGTCGGCGGAGTGGGACGAGATGTACGACGCGCTCCAGGACGGCTGGACGTACTTCATGTTCAACCTCGAGCACTACATCCGGCACCACCGCGGCACCCCGAGGACGATGGCGTGGCGGCGCGCCCGGACCGAGCTGGACCGGGACGAAGTGTGGCACCGCCTCCTGGAGAGCGGCCTCGTGCAGCTCGACGATGCGGACGGAGCGACGGCGTCCGGCGCGACCTTCTCGGCGGGACTCGACGAGACGTACCGGGGCGAGATCGTGTCGGCGCGTCCCGGACGACACTTCGCCGGAATCCTCCCCGAGCTCGACCAGGGCCTCCTCTTCGTCGAGGTCGAGGGCCGGCACGTCGGCTTCTGGCTGAGCACGTACGGGGCGGACGCCGATCGGCTCGCCACCCTGCAGGCCGCGCTCGACGAGCGGGTCGAGGCGACGGTCCGATGACCGGCCGGAGCGGAGGCACCCGCGGCAGGACGCTCGGCCTCGCCGCCGCCGTCGGGGTCGCGGCCTCGATCGGCGCCGACCGGCCGGCGGGGGCCCAGGAGGCGGGAAGGGTCACGGGCATCGGCGGCTTCTTCTTCCGGGCCGAGGACCCCGCGGCGCTCGGGCGCTGGTACGCGGAGCACCTCGGCGTCGACGAGGTGCCGGACAGCTACGACGAGCCGGTATGGGAGCAGGACGGCGGTCCCACGGTCTTCGCGCCGTTCGCGGCGGACACGGAGTACTTCGGGGATCCCCGGCGGCAGTGGATGATCAACTTCCGTGTGCGGGGGCTCGACGCGCTGGTGGCCCGGCTGCGCGCGGCCGGGATCGAAGTCGACGTCGACCCGGAGCCGTACCCGAACGGCCGCTTCGCGCGACTCGTCGACCCCGAGGGCAATCCGATCCAGCTGTGGGAGCCGTCGGAGCCGTGACGGAGGGGCCCGGATTCTGACAACTCCCTTGCACGGAGGCGGTTGAGTCGGTCCCGGCCGCCCCGGTAGCTTCCGGGCATGATGCGGAATCCGGGCCCGGGCGGCGCCCTGAGGTCGTCGACGATCGTCCTGCTCGCGCTCGCCGCCGTGCTCGCGTCGGCGCTGGCGTGGGAGGCGGTCGACGCGAGCCGGTCGCACGAGGCCGTGGCGCGGGCGAGCATCCGGGAGCAGGCGACCTTCGCCGCGAGCAATTTCGCCAGCGAGGCGCGGGACGAGGTCCTTTCCGATCTCCTGGACGAAGGCGTGGAGGTCGTCGAGGAGACGCTGGGCTGGAACGGCTATCGCGAGGGCGATCGAGACCGTTTCGCCCGTGTGGCCCGGGGCGAGCGGTGGCGCTTTGCCGACCGGACGGTGCTCTTCTTCCGACGCGACGTGCCGGGTCCGGGCGGCTTCTCGAGAGACGAAGTGGTGGAGGGCGACGCCTCCGACGCGCTCCTCGGGTGGGTCCGGCGCGAGCTCGACGCCTTCGTCGACGCTGGCGCGCCCGACCGGGACCTGCGGGTCGCGTTCTTCCCCGGGGGATCGGAGGTGCTGGCGTGGGACGTCTCCTCCACCCGGGGCCGGGACGTCATCCACGGCCTGGTGCTCTCGGGTGGCGCGCTGGCCGAGGCGTTCGACGAGGCGTTCCGGGAGGAGCCCCTGTTGCCCGAGGCGCTCACCGCCGGCCTGGCCAACGACGAGGTCTTCCTCGCGAGGGCGCTCGGCCCGGACGGCCGACTGCTGTATGCCTCCTCGGACGAGGCGGCCTCCGAGATCGCGGTGGCCTATCCGCTCGGCCCGGAGTTCGGGGGGATGCAGCTGGAGCTGATGGTGCTCGACGACGCGCTGGACGTGCTCGTGGCCGGGGGCGTGCCCGAGTCCCGGCTGCCGTTCGTGCTGGCGCTGCTCGGGCTGACCGCCCTCCTCCTCGGGACCGCCGTGTGGCAGCTGCGTCGGGAGGCCGAGCTCGCCCGGCTCCGGGCGGACTTCGTGTCCGGCGTGTCGCACCAGCTGCTCACGCCGCTGACGCAGATCCGGATGTTCGGGGAGACGCTCCTCCTCGGTCGGGTTCGCTCCGAGGAGGAACGGACGCGGGCCGCCGAGATCATCGTCGACGAGGCGGCCCGGCTCACGCACCAGGTGGAGAACGTTCTCACCTTCTCGCGGGGCGACGCGGACGGTGTCCGCGTGGTCCCGGTCGAGACCGACGTGTCGGGGCTGCTCGACGAGCTGATCGAGGGGTACGAGCCGCTCGCCCGGGCCGAAGGCGTGTCGATCCGTACGGCGATCGAACCCGCCATCCGGGGCTCCGTCGACCCGGAGGCGCTCCGTCAGGCGGTCCTCAACCTCCTCGACAACGCGGTGAAGTACGGTCGTCCGGGGCAGACGCTCGAAGTGGGGGCCTCACGCGACGGGGAAGGGCTGTACACGGCGATCTGGGTGGAGGACGAGGGCCCGGGTGTTCCGCCGCGTGACCGGGAGCGGATCTGGGACGCGTACGTGCGGCTCGACCAGCACCGGGAGGGTGCCGCGGGCGGTTCGGGCATCGGCCTGGCCGTCGTGCGGCGCGCGGTCGAGGCGATCGGCGGACGGGTGCGCGTGGAGGACAGCCGCCGGCCGGGCGCCACCGGCGCGCGCTTCATGATCGAGCTGCCGCGGGCCGCCGACCCGGCCTGAGCGCGTGGCGAAGATCCTCATCGTGGAAGACAACGCGCAGCTCGCGTGGGGCGTGCGCAGCAACCTCGAGTTCGACGGACACGAGGTCGAGGTCGCCGAGGACGGCCGGACCGGGCTCGAGGCGATCCGGCGCGGGGGGCAGGACCTGGTGATCCTGGACCTCATGCTGCCGGAGATCGACGGCTACCGCGTCCTGCGGACGATTCGTGACGAGGGCGTCGAAGTCCCGGTCCTGATCCTCAGTGCCCGCGGCGGGGAGACGGAGAAGGTGATGGGCTTCCGGCTCGGCGCCGACGACTACGTGACGAAGCCGTTCGGGGTCCTGGAGCTCCTGGCCCGGGTCTCGGCGATCCTGCGTCGCGTCAGCCGCGAGCCCGCGCCGGAGGTCGAACGCTTCGGCGACGTGACGATCCGGGTGGAGCACCGCACGGTCCACAAGGGTGACGCCGAGGTGTCGCTCACGCCCAAGGAGTTCGACCTGCTCCTGGCGCTGGTGCGCCGGCGGGGCGAGGTGGCGTCGCGGGTGGTGCTCATGCGCGAGGTCTGGGGCCATCGCGCGGCGATCGCCAGCCGCACGGTCGATACGCATATCGCCCAGCTCCGGCGCAAGCTCGAGGACGAGCCGTCGGAGCCCGAGCACATCCTGACGGTGCACCGCGCGGGGTACCGCTTCCGGGCCTGAACGCCGGCGCGTCGGCCGCGGCTGGGCCGGCCCGGCTCCGCCGCTCGCGCGTGCCGTGGCCGCAGCGGGCCGTCGGCCTCCACAAGACCCTGACATGTCCCTGACGCGCGAGCGACCACGCGGCCGCGTGTGGGGGCGAGCTTTCCTGTGAGCGTCGACACGGTCACGAGAGAGGGGGACGGGATGCAGGGACGTCGGAGGAGCCGCGCGGCGGGAGTCGCGCTGGTCGTGAGCGCGGCGCTGATCGGCGTCGGACCGCGCGCCGTCGCGGGCCAGCAACCGGGCGGAGAGCAGCGTGGAGACGCGCTGCGGGTCTTCCTGGACTGCAACACCCGCTGGTGCGACTCCGAGTACTTCCGCACCGAGATCGGCTTCGTGAACTGGGTGCGGGACCGCACGGTCTCGCAGGTGCACCTCCTCGTCACCAGCAACCAGACCGGGGGCGGCGGCAACGTCTTCACGCTGGACTTCATCGGCGTCGGCGACCTGGACGGGGACGACGACCGGCTTCAGGTCACGACGCTCGCCACCGCCACGGAAGCCGAGGTGCTCGACGCGCTCACGGGCGTGCTGGCGGCCGGCCTGGCCCGCTATTCGGCGGTGATCGGGCAGCCGGCCGGCTTCCGGGTGACGACGGTCGAGACCGGCCCCGACACCGATCGGCTCGTCGCCGAGCAGGACGTGAACGATCCCTGGAACTTCTGGGTGTTCGAGCTGAGCACCGAGGTCGAGTTCTCGGGGGAGGAGACCGAGAAGGAGAACCAGTACGAGGGCTCCTTCGAGGCCCGGCGCACCACCGACACCTGGCGCATCGAGTTCGAGGCCGACGGGGACTTCAGCCGGAACGAGCGCGAGCTCTCCGACAGCTCGGTCTCGATCGACGAGCGGACCAACTGGAGCGTCGACGGCCTGATCGTCTACTCGCTGGCCGAGTCGTGGTCGCTCGGCGTGCTCGGTGGTGCGCGGGCGTCGACGAGCCGCAATCAGGACTTCGGTGCCCAGGGCGCGATCGCGCTCGAGTACAGCTTCCTCCCCTACGAGGAGGCGCCGCGCCGCTCGCTCACCGCCCGCTACGACGTGCAGCTCCAGTACTACGACTGGGAAGAGCGGACGATCTTCGGCAAGACGTACGAGCTCCGGCCCCGCCATCAGCTCGGACTCGACCTCTTCCAGAGGCAGCCGTGGGGCGAGTCGCGGGTCTCGGTCACGGCACGGCAGTTCCTCGACGACCCGGGGCTGTGGAGCCTCGACCTCTTCGCCGAAATCGAGCTTCGCATCGTTCGGGGCCTGAACCTGGACGTCCGCGGGGGAGTGGACCTGCTCGAGGATCAGATCTTCATCTCGGGCGAGGGTCTCACGGACGAGGAGATCCTGCTCGGCCGGTACGAGCGCCCCACGGATTACAGCTACTTCATCTCGACCGGTTTGAGCTTCGAGTTCGGCTCCATCTTCAACAACGTCGTGAGCAACCGCTTCGACAACTGAGCGCGGGGTCGATCTCGGCGTGAGCCCCCGCGGGTGGAGGTCCGGTAAGACCGGGTGACGCGTGAGTCATGCAGCATCGAACCCGGCTCACTCCGCCATCCGCAGACGGAGGTCTCATGCCTCATCGTTCGACACCCCGCCGCACCTTCCTCGGCGGGGCCCTCGCCGCGGCGGCGGCCGCCGCGCTTCCCGAAGCCGCCCGAGCGTCCGACCGTCGCCCCGCACCGGACGACTGGATCGACGAGGTGCCCGGAGCGCGGCGCTGCCTGTTCGACTTCAACCAGCACAAGAACGGGCTGCCGCTCCTTCACATCCTGAACTACCTCAACACGTACAGCGCGGCGTACGGCACCGCGGCCGGCGAGGTCGGCGCGGCTGCGACGCTGTACGGGATCGGGACGTCGTCGAGCATCGCGCTCGGCTTCGACGACGAGATGTGGGCGAAGTACGAGCTGGGCGCCTACCTGGGCCTCGCCGACGCGCGGGGGCGTGCGTACGCCCGGAACGTCTTCCATCGGCCGACCGCGGCCGACGCCCATCTGCTCTCCGACGGGATGGACGTGCCGGCGCTCCCCCTCTTCGAGGGCGCCGTGCAGGCGATGGGAATCGAGAGTCTGCAGCGGATGGGCACGAAGTTCATCATGTGCAACAACGCCCTGAACGCGTGGACGCTCGAGCTCGCCGCCCGCGGAAAGGGTGACGCCGAGGCGATCGGCACCGAGCTGCGGGCGCACCTGCTCCCGGGCGTGACCGTCGTGCCGGCGATGGTCATCGCCATCGAGAAGGCGCAGGAGGCGGGCATCCGCTACAACCGGCAGTAGACCCGACGACGAGCAGGCCGGCGTCGCGACCGCCGCGGCGCCGGCCCTCGGTCCTTCGCCGGCCGTCAGCCGCCGGTCGGTCGCCGGCCGTCAGCCCGCCGGTCGGACCGCCCGTCCA
>CALJLC010000395.1 GCA_937982605.1 uncultured Gemmatimonadales bacterium
GCCTCGGCCATCGAGCGCACGGCGTTCTTGAAGATCTCGCGCCCCTGCATCCGCAGCAGATGCCTCCCCTCGTCGAGCACGACCTGGCTGATCGGCTCGACCGCGCCGCCGCCGGGTCGGTAGAGCAGCTCGGCCAGGCGCCCGTCCGACTGGTGGTGCGAAGACAGGATCCCACGCGCCGCGCCGTTGGCCGGCGTGAGGACCGCCGACCCCGACCCGTCGCCGAAGAGCACCGCCGTCGTCCGGTCGTCCCAGTCGAGGATCGCGCTCATCTTCTCCGCGGCGATCACGAGCGCGACCTCGCCGCGGCCGGCCGCGATGTAGCCCTCCGCCATGCTGAGCCCGTAGAGGTGGCCCGTGCACGCCGCCATGACGTCGAAGGCGACGGCGTTGTGGCAGCCCAGGAGCGCCTGCGTGTCACACGCTGTGGACGGCAGCCAGCGGTCCGGCGTGGCCGTGGACAGGACGAGGATGTCGACCTCGCCCGGGTGGACTCCGGCGAGCTCCATGTCGAGGCGGGCCGAAGCCCCACCCATGTCCGCGGCGGTCATCTCCTTCGGCGCGATCCGCCGCTCCCGGATTCCGGTCCGGGTCCGGATCCACTCGTCGGACGTGTCCATCCGCTTGGCGAGGTCGTCGTTCGTGACGACACAGTCGGGCAGGAACCGTCCCGTGGCGGCGATCTGGGCGATCGGCGTCGGTGACTTCATGGGGTGCCTCCCTCGGGGGGAATCCGCAGGCCTTCCTCGCTGTGGCGCACCAGCCCGGAGCGCACGGCACGGGCAGCCACCGCGAGCGCGTTGTGAATCGCCTTGGGGGGAGAGCCCCCGTGGCAGATGATGGACACGCCGTTGAGGCCGAGCAGCGGCGCGCCACCGTACTCCGCGTAGTCGAGCACACGGAAGACGTGGTCGAGGTCGACCTTCGCGTCCGGGACCTTGTCGAGCTCCGCGCGCAGGAGGTCGACGATGTAGCCCGCCACGGACTCGTAGAACTTGAGGAGCACGTTGCCGACGAAGCCGTCGCAGACGATCACGTCGCAGTCGCCCCGCACGATGTCCCGGCCCTCGATGTTGCCGATGAAGTGGATCCCGGGGTCGGCCTGCAGGCGCTCGTGCGTCTCGACGGCCACCTCGTCGCCCTTGCCGGGCTCTTCTCCGATGTTGAGGAGCCCGACCCGCGGCTTCTCGCGACCCATCGCGTCGCGCGCGTAGACGGTGCCAAGGTGGGCGAACTGCACGAGATGCTCCGGCTTGCACTCGATGTTCGCCCCGGCGTCGACAAGCAGGCAGAGCTGCTTGGCCGTGGGGAGCATCGCGCCGACCGGCGGACGGTCCACGCCGGGCAGCGGCCGGAGCGTGAAGAGCGAGGACGCCATGACCGCGCCCGTGGAGCCCGCGCTCACGAAGGCATCGGCCTCACCCGCCTTGTGCAGCCGCAGACCGACGACGATCGAGGACTCGGGCTTGCGGCGGATCACGGCGGCCGGCGAGTCCGACGCCACCACGCGATCCGGCGCGTGCAGCACGGTGATGCCCGGGGGCAGGTCATCGTGCTTCGCCAGCTCTGCGCGCACGAGCGCCTCGTCCCCCACCAGGACGATCTCGACGTCGTCCCCGTCGTACGCGCGCAGCGCCTCGATGGCGCCCGCGACCTCGGGGCCCGGAGCCAGGTCCGTGCCCATCGCGTCGAGCGCTATACGCACGGCGCCCGCCACCCCCCGGTCCGGGGCCCGGGTCCGGGGTCGTTACCCGCTCGGGACACGGCCCGGCGGTTCACCGTCAGTCTTCGACGACGTCGAGGACGGGCTCGCCCTTGTAGTGCCCGCACGTCGGGCAGACGCGGTGCGGCACCTTGGGGTCTCCGCACTTCGGGCACTCGTGGACGGTCACGCCTTCGGCCTTGTAATGGGTCCGGCGCTTCCGCTTCCGCTGCTTCGACGTGCGCTTCTTGGGTACGGCCATCGGTTCACTCGCTCTTCAGCGCCCGGAGCGCTTCCCAGCGGGGATCGACCCCGTCCTCGACGCATCCGCACGGACCTTCGTTCAGGTTCGCGCCGCACCGCGGACAGAGCCCCGCGCACTCGGGCTTGCAGACCACGTATGGATTTACCGCGAGGATCAGCTCCTCGCGAACTGCTTCTCCCAGCTCCAGCTCCGATCCCGTGGACTCGAAGGCGTACGCGCCGCTTTCCTCGTCCCCGTCCGAGCCGTCGGACACGAACACCAGGGTCAGCTCGAACGAGCGATCCGTCTCGACGGGAGCCAGGCAGCGACGACACTCCTGCAGCAGCGTGCCTTTCGCCTCCCCCCTCGCGACGACCTCCCCGGTGCCGGCATACGTCGCCCGCAGCCGGACGTCGAGATCCCCCGACCAACGGAGTCCGGTGTCCTTCCAGAGCTCGTCGTCCGCGGAAACGCTGGCCTCTACGGTGACCGAGCCCTCACGGCCCAACTGCCCGAGATCAACTCTGAGCATAGTCGTAAAAGCTAGCAATCACGGGCCGATTGTCGACCCCCGCGGGACAGCCGCGGAGACGCCCCCGAAGGGTCCCCGGGCGGCGGGCGGCGGCGCCTCCCGCTAGAGCCCGAGGAGCTCGTGGCGGGAGAAGAAGAAGCCGATCTCGATCGCCGCGTTCTCGTCCGAATCCGACGCGTGGATCGCGTTGCGACCCTTCGACTCGGCGTAGAGCTTCCGCACCGTGCCTTCGGCGGCCTCGGCCGGGTCGGTGGCGCCGATCGTCTCCCGCAGCTTCGCGACCGCGTCGTCGGCCTCGAGGACCATCGGGATCACCGGCCCCGACGTCATGAAGTCGACCAGCTCGTCGTAGAAGGGGCGCCCCTCGTGCACGGCGTAGAAGGCACCGGCCTGGGCCCGGTTCAACCGCGTGAGGCGGAGCGCCCGCACGGCAAAGCCCGCCGTTTCGAGGTGCGCGAGGATCTTGCCCGCCTTGCCCGATCCCACCGCGTCGGGCTTGATGATCGCCAGCGTCTGGCTCATGCGTCGTCGTCTCTCTCTCTCGTCGGGCTCGTGTCCTCGGCGTGGAGGGCCTGGAGCACCGCGTCTCTCGTGATCAGTCCGATGAGCTCGCCTTCGCGCACCACCGGGAGCTGCTGCACCCGCCGGTTCGCCATCATGCGCGCCGCGTCGGCGAGCGGCTGCGTCTCCGAGACGCAGAGCACGGCACGCGTCATGATGTCGCGGGCCAGGATCGGCCCTTCCCCCTTGTCGCCTTCCCCGCGCCCCTCGTCGAGGAGCTCCCGAAGCGCGTCGCCGGTCGTGATGATGCCGAGCACTTCGTAGCGGTCCCCCACCACGGGAATCGCCCGGGCGCCCCGGCGGACCATCAGGTCGACGACCTCCGAGACGGGGGTGTCGGGATAGACCCGGTACTTCACCCCCTCCACGGCGTCGGCCACGCGCAGCGCGCTCACGTTCGGTCCGGCGGCCTCAGGCGAGCGCGTCCTGGATGAGTCCGACGATGTCGGCCGGCCGCTTGGCGACGGCGATCCCGTTGTCCTCGAACGCCTTCATCTTCTCTTCCGCCGTTCCGGCCGACCCGCTGATGATGGCCCCGGCGTGGCCCATGCGGCGCCCCGGGGGCGCCGTCTGGCCGGCGATGAAGCCGACGACCGGCTTCGACATGTTCGCCTTCACGTACGCCGCGGCCTCCTGCTCGTCCGTGCCTCCGATCTCGCCGATCATCACGACCGCGGTGGTCTCGGGATCGGCCTCGAAAGCCTCGAGGCAGTCGATGAAGTTCGTCCCGATGAGCGGGTCGCCGCCGATACCGACGCAGGTGGTCTGGCCCAGCCCGACGCTGGTGAGCTGGAAGACGGCCTCGTAGGTGAGCGTTCCGGAGCGGGACACCACACCGATCGGTCCCTCGGCCACGATCTGGGCGGGCAGGATCCCGACCTTGGACTTGCCCGGCGAGAGGAGGCCCGGGCAGTTGGGTCCCAGGATGCGGACCCCCTTGTCCCGGGCGAAGGCGTGCGCGCGGGCCATGTCCAGGACCGGAACCCCCTCGGTGATGGCGACGACGAGCTTCACGCCCGAATCCGCCGCCTCGAGGATCGCGCCGGCGGCGAAGGCCGGCGGCACGTAGACGACCGAGGTGTTGGCTCCGGTTGCGGCCACCGCCTCGTCCATGGCGTTGAAGATCGGGACGTTCTTGCCGTCGGGCCCCTCGAAGGTCTGCCCGCCCTTGCCCGGAGTGACGCCGGCCACGACCTGCGTGCCGTACTCCATCATCTGGGCGGTGTGGAAGGAGCCGTCGCGGCCGGTGATCCCCTGGACGACCAGCCGCGTGTCGTTGTCGATGAAGATGGACATCGGCTCAGCCCTCCCCGGCCGCGAGCTGGACGGCCTTCTCGACGACGGCGTCCATCGACGTGTACGCGGAAAAGCCGGCCTTCTCGAGGATCTCGAGCGCGAGCTCCTCGTTGGTTCCGGTCAGGCGGATCACGATGGGCACCTCGATGTCGATGCGGCGGGTGGCCTCGACGATGCCGTTGGCGACGTCGTCGCAGCGCGTGATGCCGCCGAAGATGTTGAAGAGGATCGCCTTCACGTTGGGGTCCGACGTGATGATCTCGAGCGCGGCGACGACCTTGTCCGGGTTCGACGACCCCCCGATGTCGAGGAAGTTGGCCGGCTCGCCGCCGTAGTACTTCAC
>CALJLC010000396.1 GCA_937982605.1 uncultured Gemmatimonadales bacterium
CCAGCAGAAGGGCATCCAGCCTGACATGAACCTGCGCGGGCACAAGGTGACCGGGCACCTCTGTTCCGTCACCTACCGCGAGGCCGCCGACCTCGGCATCGACAACCTCGAGCACGGCTTCTTCGCCGCCACCGACTGGGTCGAGGGCAAGGTGCCCGACGTCTGCCCGCGGGGCGCCGGCGCGTCGTACCTGAGCCTCGACCTCGACAGCCCCGCGTTCACCGACGTGGTCGATCATCTGGTGGCGAAGGGCGTCGCGCTGACATCGACGCTCAACGTCGTAGAGCGTCGGGCCACGGACCGGCCGGCACCCCCGCGGGGCGCCCAGGAGGCGATGCTCCCGCAGCTCCACGAGCGCGTCATGGCGAGCCTCGGGCGCGGGGGCGAACAGGCGCGTGTGCTTCTCCGGAAGTACATGGACATGGAGAAGGCGTTCTACGACGCGGGCGGCCTGCTCGTGGCGGGCACCGACCCGACCGGGGCGGGGGACGTCGTGCCGGGCTACGCGAACCAGCGCGCGCTCCAGCTCCTCGTGGAGATGGGGCTCACCACGGAGCAGGCCGTCGAAGTCGCCACGCGCAACGGGGCACGCTACCTGGGGCGGGAGTCCGAGATCGGGACGATCGAGGTCGGCAAGCGGGCCGACCTCGTGCTGCTGCGCGGCGACCCCACGGAGGACGTCGCGGCATTCCGCGGCACCGTGCTGGTCTTCAAGGACGGCGTCGGCTACGACTCGGCCCGCCTCTTCGAATCGGTGAAGGGGTGGGTCGGCGTGCGGTAGGGTCGGCTCCGGCTCCACCCGCCCGTGACTCGGGGCCGCGTTCCGCTTAGTCTCCCGGCCCCGGCACCGTGCCGGTTCCCCTACCGACCCGAACGACCCCAGGAGCCGATCCGATGGCAGCGACGTATACCTGCGACAAGTGCGGCATGAGCGTGAACATGACCTGCGCCACCTGCGACGCCCCCCTCGAGAACGGCACGCTCACGACGGACGCCGGCGTCGAGGTGCAGATCTCGCAGTGCCCCAATGGCCACGGCAAGATCAAGTCTCCGCTCTGCTGCGGGCAGGACATGACCTGCGCCGTCTGAGCGGAGCGCAGGCGGCCGCCCGGGCGAGGCGGCCCCCTCCCCCGGCGCCGCCCGGCGCGGCAACCGCCTGACGGGCGGTCGCGGAAAGGTCCCGCTCCTCGCGTGTAGCTCTCCTCGGTATCCATGAGATCGGACTACCGGAGGAGGGAGCGACATGCTCACGAGAGAAGGACTCGAGGGGCTCTACAGGCAGCTGCGCGAGCGCAGCGTCCTGAGCGTATACATCGACGGGGGTCAGTCGGACCCGGCCAACCGCAAGGCCTGGCGGGTGCGGCTGAACAAGGCGCTCGCCGACGAGCGGCGCCGGGTGGAGTCGGAGGCTCACGACGACGTGGACGCCTTCGACGCGGCCCGTGACGCGATCGCCGCCGAGCTCGGCAAGTACGACGCCTTCCTGCCCGCGGAGGGCTGGGCCGGCTACGCCACCTCGGACGCCCTCCACCACGGCGAGGAGGTCCCGGTACCGATGCCCGACCTCGTGCGCTGGGAGCGGGGGCTCCGGGCCGCGCCGTACGTCCGGGCCCTGAAGCAGGAGCGGCTGGTCGTGGCTGCTCTGGCCGACCAGCGGCGGGCGAGGCTCTTCACCTACCGCGCCGGGGAGCTCTCCGAGCGAGACGACCTCCTGGCCGACCTCGACTTCGGCGACCTGTCCGAGTCGGCGTCCTCAAAGCGGGCGGACGCCCCCACCGGGTACAGCGGCTCGCGCGGAGAGACGGGAACGGATGCGGCCCAGCGGCTCATCGAGCAGAGCGCCGCGCGTCTCCAGGCGCGGCTCGTGGGCGCGGTGGAAGAGCTGGCCGGCAAGGACGGGCTCGTCGTCCTGGGCGGCACGCCGGAGGTGGTGAGCGCCCTCGTGCGCGACTCCGAGTCGGGCACCCTGGCCGGAAGGGTGATCCAGCGGCCGTCCATGCACCTCGGCATGTCCGAGGCCGAGGTCAAGACGGCCGTGGAGGACGCCGCGTCGGAGCTCTCCCGCGGACTTCAGGACGCGCTGCTGAGCCAGGTGATCGACGCCGCGCGGGCCGGAGGGAAGGGCGCGCTGGGCATCCAGGCCGTCACCGAGGCGCTCCGCGAGGGCCGGGTCGACACCCTGCTGGTCACGCGCGGGCTGCGGGAGCGTGAGGGAGACCTCGTGGACCGCTTCGTCGGCACGGCGTTCGAGCAGGGCGCCGAGGTCGAGGAGCTCTCGGGTGCCGCCGCCGAACGGCTCGACGCCGAGGGGGAAGGCGCCGGGGCGCGGCTGCGCTACACGACGTGACCGGAGCGGGCGGGCCGCCCGATCACGGCCCGCCCGCTCGACGCGGTCGTCGACTCAGCGGTTGGAGAGCGGTCCTCCTCCACCGTTGCCGCGGCTGCTGCCGCCGATCGGGTCGCCGGCGGGCATCTCCGGCCCGGGCGCCGGCACGGTGTTCTCGATCCCCGACTGCCAGCGACGGATGTCGGCGGCGGCCAGGCGCTCGTGCGGTGACGGCGTCCCGTCCGCCTCGATGCCCTGGGCCAGCGTCTCCAGGCGGTCGTTGAGGACGGCGCGCACCTCACCCGAGTTCGCCTCGCTCGACGCCTGCCGCATCATCTCCTCGATGACCGTCCGCTGGACGGCGTGGAGCACCTGGCGCCGGTACGCGTCCTGGGGATCGGGCACGCCCCACGAGACCGCCATGACCCGGTCGACGACCTCCTCGAGGTCGGGGTAGTCGCCCATGCTGCCGAAGAGGACGAGCCGGGCCATCCGGTTGGGATGCAGCACCTCGCCGACCGTGAACGCCGCCGCCGCCTCCGCGGCCGTGAGCGGGTCGAAGATCCGCTGCGTCCGGCCCGGGAAGGTCTCGCCTTCGTCGTGCCGGTACGCCGGGGGCGGGATCATCTGCACGATCCGCGGCGGCAGCGCCAGGAAGTCGACGGACAGCGTCGAGAGCACGGTCTCCAGCGCGTCCCGCTGCTCCTCCGCGTCGATGACGGTGATGGGCGTCTGGCCGTCCCCCTTGAGCGCGTTGCGGTAGTCCGCACCTCCCAGGCTCTGCACCGCCGAGCGTAGCTGGAAGCGGTGGTGCATGTAGAGCGGCAGGAGCACGAACTCCAGATCCGACATCGGCTGTCCGGTCCGGATCACGTCGGTCCCGAAGCGCTCCAGCCCGATCTCGCGCACCTGGATCTCCAGCCGGAGATGGTCGACCAGGTTCGAGCCGTTGTCCCAGACGCTCGCGTACTGGTGCGAGGCGCCGATGAAGTTGTTGTTGGTGTGCCCCATGTAGATGAGCCCGTCGCGGACGCCCTGCGCGGCGATCTCGGAGAGGGCCGCCGGGACGTCGGTGCCGGCGGGGAAGTCCCGATAGAGCCAGTTCACGCTCAGCTCGTCGTACGTACCGATGCGCTGCAGATAGGCGTTGGAGAGGTCGATGTCCCCGTTGGCGTCGATCTCCATGAGCGGGGCGGGATAATCCATCACGCTCTCGCGGCCGTACGCGCTCGCCATGTAGTTGTGCGGCAGGCCGATGGTGTGCCCGACTTCGTGCGCGGAAAGCTGACGGACTCGCATGAGCGCCATCTCGACGGCGTCGGAGTTGGGCGCCACCTGCGTCAGGTAACCGTAGTCCGGCGCGTCGGCGAACTCGCCCAGCTCCGGATCCTGCTCCTGCTCGGAGATGCCGGTCGGGAAGGGCGGCACGACGCCCTGCCCGTGCAGGTAATCCTGCCGCAGCCGGAGGCTGCCGAGGTTGACGACACCCCGGACGATCTCTCCCGTTCGCGGATCGATGATCGTGTTCCCGTACGAGTACCCGCGCGTCCGCCGGTGCGTCCAGTGGATCATGTTGTAGCGCGCGTCGTTCGGGTCGATGCCGTCGGGGAGGACCTCGACGCGGAAAGCGTTCTCGTAGCCGGCGGCCTCGAAGGCGTCGTTCCACCACGACGCACCCTCGATCAGCGCGCTGCGCACGGGCTCCGGCGTGCCCGGGTCGACGTAGTAGACGATCGGCTCGACGGCCGGGGAGCTCGCGGCGCCGGGGTTCGTCCGCTCGAGACGGTGCCGGGCCGAGAGCCTCACCCGGGTGTCCTGGTCGATCGGCGTCGCGTAGTCGTAGACGGTGGGGCCGTTCACGCCCACGCGCGGATCCGCGATCCGGATCTCGAAGCCCGGGTCGGGCAGCTTGATGAGCGAGTGGTGGATGCGGAGCGTGATCGCCTCGCCGGTGGCCGCCACCCCGTTCACGAGGCCGCCGGGATTGCGGCTCGTGTAGGTGAGCATCGCCTCGATCTCGGTGTTCTCCGGAAAGCCCTGCACGGCCGGCATGTGGATGACGCTGCGCGAGGCGTCGAGCGTGAACGTGCCCTGGCCCGAGCGCTGGATCTGCCCGATCACGTCACGGGAGTCGCTCAGGAAGAACGGGGTGGCGTCGACCAGCACCCGGCTCCCGGACTGCGCCTCGACATCGAAGCCCCAATGGACCGACGGTGCGAACGCGTCTCGCACGGCCTGCACCTCGAGCGCGTTGGCCGTGTTCGCCACGTACCGGTAGTTCGGCTCGATCAGGAGGACCTTCGGTCCGACCCGCCGGGCCGCCAGCACGTAGGTGCCGCGGAGCTGCCCACGGTCGATCCCGATCGGGTTGCTGCCCAGCCCCGAGCCCATGGAGATCTGCCAGATGAACTCCTCGTCGAGTCGCTCGATCTCCCAGAAGAGCGAACCGGTCGCTTCGTCCCAGTAGAGATCGAAGAACCCCTCGATGCGCTGCATGCCGTCCGTGCGCTCTTCGATGGAGGGTACCGACTGGGCGTGTGTCGGCTCGGCGTCGGCGAATGCGGCGAGGCCGCCGACGGCGACGAGGCACAGGGCGAAGCGGCGAAGGAACGGGATGCTCATGGGTGCTCGGGCTCCTGCATGAAGGCACGACGGTCGGTTGGGGCACGGCGGGGTGAAGCTATGAGGGCACGCGCGGACGGGCACGCCCCCGGGCGGGCATGCGCGGACTCTGCGAGCGAAGGCGATTCGGACACGCGTGCGGCAGGTCGCGACTTGACTGCGCTACAGCGTAGACGCCAATTGAGGCCCCCCAATCAAGGAGCCGCCCCATGGGTACGCTACGCGTCCTGTCCGCCTGCGCTCTCCTCGCCACGGTCGTGGCCGCTTCGGAGGTGGCGGCTCAGGGGTCGAACCTCGCCTTCGTCTACGCCGTGGAGGTGCATTCCGGCCAGGAGATGGCGTTCGAGTCCGCGTTCAAGGAGCACATGTCGTTCCGCGAGGAACAGGGAGAGCCGTTCGTCTGGCAGGTCTACCAGGAGATGTTCGGCGACAACCCCGGGACCTACTACATCCGCTCGGGTGACCACAGCTGGGCGGACATGGACGATTACGGCACGCCGGACTTCCAGCAGTCGGTCGGCAACCACTTCGGCGCGACGATCGCACCGCTCATCGCCGACGTCCGGTCGCAGGTGACGGTGACGGACACCGCCAACTCGCACCGGCCGCCGAACCTGGCGGACATGAACGTCTTCATGGTCACGCAGGTCTTCGTGGACGCGGAAGCGCAGATCGGCATGGACGAGGCGCTCACGGCGTTCCACGAGACGGCGACGACCCACGACCGGTACCACGGGATCCTCCGGACGCTCGCGGGAGGCGAGGGCGCGGACTTCACCATCGTCGTCTACGCGGAGGACTTCGCCGGTCTCGAGGAGGAATCCCCCAGCCTGACGGAGCTCATGGTCCAGGCGCACGGCCAGGACGGCTTCCGCGAGATCGCCGAGTCGTACCTCTCGGGCGTCGACGAGATGCGGACCTCCATCCTCATGCTCCGCCGCGACCTCTCGTCCGGGGCGGGTAGCTAGGCGAGAGACGCACCCGCCCGCCGCGGCGGGCGCGCCCGGCCCGCCCGGGTCGTCGATCTCGTGGCCGGTGGCCCCCCGCGGGCCGCCGGCCACGTCGTGCGTCATATACTTTGCCGTCGGAGGACACTCATCTTCGAGCGGGGACCCCGACCACGGCGCGATGGAGCCATCGGAGCTGCAGATCGACGAGGTGGAGGCTCGGCTCGAGGAGCTGCACGCCGACAGCTTCGGCTGGGCGTGCTCCTGTTGCGGCTGGAACGAGGCGGACGCGGAGGACGTGCTGCAGAAGGCGTATGTGAAGGTGCTCTCCGGAGCCGCCCGTTACGACGGGCGCGCCCGATTTCGCACCTGGCTGTTCGGGGTCATCCGGCTCACCGCCATGGAGCACCGGCGGAGGGAGCGGACGCAGGCGGAACGGGCGGAGCGCTCGGCCGCCGATCCCGCTCTGCAGCCTCCGGCGCCGGAGCGTCCCGACGCACCGCTGGAACGGGCCGAACGGGCCCGCCGGCTGCGCGGGGCGCTCGAGCAGCTTCCTCCGAGGCAGCAGGAGGTGTTGAACCTGGTGTTCTACCACGATCTCACGCTGAAGGAGGCCGCGGCGGTGATGGAGGTGTCGATCGGTTCGGCCCGTGTGCATTATGACCGGGGCAAGAAGCGGCTCCGGGCGTTGCTCGCGGAGGCATCGGAGCCCGGAGGCGCACGATGACGCACGAGAAAGACGACAGGAACGAGCGGGAGCTCCGCGGCGCCTTCGAGGCGTTGCGCGCAGAGACCGGCGCGCCGGACCGGCTGCCCGACTTTGCCCGGATGGTGGCGTCCGCGCGTGGCGAGTCGAGCCCGACGCTCCGGGTCGTGGAAGGCGGGGCCTCCCGGCGCGTCGCGGCGCCGTGGCGCCGAACGGGATGGTGGGCCACGCTCGCCACGGCCGCGGCCGCGGCGGCGATCCTGCTCGTGCAGCTCGGCCGCGACTCGGGAGATGCGGACTTCGAGCGCCTGGTCTCGGCCTATGCGGCCGACACGGCGCTCGGGGCGTGGCGCTCTCCGACCGACGGGCTGCTGCACACGCCGGGCGTGGCGCTCGGGGCGGTGCCCCGCGTCGGCTCGGGGCTGAGGCCTTCCGCGCCACCGCCCGGTCCGGGAGCAGGCCGGTGAGCGCGCGGCGCGCCCGCCGGGGCGCCGGATCGCTTCTCCTGGCCGCGCTCGCGTGGGGTGCACCCGTTCAGGCGCAGGACCAGCCGGTTCCTCAGGACGACCCCCTCTTCGCCACGCTGTACACGCCCGAGCTCATCATGCAGCACCGTCGCGCGATCGGCCTCACGGACGAGCAGCGCGACGCCATCAGCCGTCTGATCTCGGAGCTCCAGGGCGAGGTGCTGGCGCTCCAGTGGGAGCTCCTGGACGAGGTCGAGCAGCTGGGCGCCGTCACGGGTCGGCCCCGGGTCGAGCTCGACCGTGCGCTGGACGAGATGGACGACGTGCTCGACAAGGAGCGGGAAATCAAGATGGCCCACCTGGAGATGCTGGTGCGCATCAAGAACCTCCTGACCCCGGAGCAGCAGAGGGCGCTCGACCGCCTCCGGAGCGGCGGGTCCTGACCCTCGAGGCGGTGGCCGTCTACGGCCGGTCGTCGTAGCCCTCGGGCCGGTGGCTCACGGCCACCACAGGAGCCCCACGTTGAGGCGGGCGGAGCGGGCGTCGATGTCGAGCCCGCTCTGCGTCGTCTGCCCGACCGTGATGTCGGTGAACTCGCCTCCGCTGAAGAGGAAGCCGATGTCGAAGGCCAGCGTCTGCGTCGGGTAGAGGAGGATGCCGCCGCCCAGGGTGAACGCCCCGCCGGAGAACTCGACCTCGGTCTCGTTCAGTGCGCTGCCGGGAGGGAGGTTGGTGACCTGCACGGCCCGACCGGTGAACGCCGCCTCGAGAAAGGGCACCCAGCTTCGCAGCGAGTTGGCGAAGTGGAAGCGCACACCCAGGTCGACGTGTGCGATTCCCCAATCGCCTTCCACGTCCGGCTGGTTCTCGACGTCGACCTTGGCGCCGTCGAGTCGCAGGAAGGCGGTGAAGCGGCGGTCGAAGCCGTAGCCGACGACGACCCCGCCGCCCCCCCCGCCGCTCTCGTCGGAGCCCTCGACCTTGAGGGAGGCACCGCCGAGGTGGGCGCCGAGGACGAAGCCACGCGTGGTGGACTCCTGGGCTCGGCCGGGAGCCGCGGCGATCAGGACGGCCGCGAGCACGGGGACGAAGGTGCGCACCATGGAGATCCTCGCTGGAAGCGGGTGTCGAGGGAAACGGGACGATCGCGGGCCCCCGCCCGGGAGCCCGCGATCCGAAGGGTACCCCGCCGGGCGGCCCGCGGGAAACGGGCCGCCCGCAGGGCTCAGAGAATGAATCCGAGCAGGACCAGCTCGTCCACCGGGTCGATCAGGTCCTCGAGCAGGTCGAAGACGTCCTCCACCGCATCGACGACGCGGAGCAGCACCAGGACCTCGCCCGGACGGAGCGGCTCCCCGTCTGCGCCGAGGAAGACCGGGTCGTCGGCCGGCCCGCTGACCGTGGCGAAGAGCCGCTCGTCGAGCAGGATCGACCCGTCGAGGGTGCCGCCCTCGCCGGTGACGTCCACACGCAGCGAGCGGCTGCGGTGCCGTACGGTGATGTCGACCGAGCCCGATCCGTCGTCGCCGCCGTCCTCCATGCCCCGCACGGAGCCGACCACGGAGAAGCCGCGACCCGCGACGCCCATCTCGAAGTCGACGTCGAGCCGCGTGACGCCCTGGTCCTCGCGGGCGGCGACGGAGACGTCGAAGTCGAGCTGGTGGATCGGTCCCGCCACGAAGCCGGCCACGGTGAGCGCGCCGCTCGTGGCGTCGTGGTCGAGCGTGGTGCGGTAGTCGAGGATGTCCCGCTCGTCGTAGACGACGTGCAGGCGGAGCACGATGTCCTCGGCGCTGCCGTCGCCCTCGTCGATGAGGTCGGCGTGGCCGCGCTCGTCGGTGACGACCGGATACCCTTCGGCGTCCGTTCCGTAGAGGATGAAGCGCACGCCGGTCTCCGGCGCGCCTTCGCGCTCCAGGTCGGCCACGTACTCGTCGGTGTCCGGGTCGTAGACGAAGGTCGTGCCGCGGTGCCAGCCGGAGATGATCGGACCGCGCGCCGGACCGTCGTCCGGGCCGGCGGCATGTCGGGTGAGGGCCTCGGCGAGGCGGGAGGCGAAGCGGCGGCTCTCACCCCCGTTCGTCGGGAGCGCGGCCACCGCCTCGATCCCGGCCGGCGAGCTTCCGAACGGGGTGCTCCCGGAGAGCGCCTGGAAGCCGGACCATCCGTCGGAATCGAAGGTGGCGGCGACCGCGTCGAAGTCGGCAAGGGCCGCGTCGGTGTCGAGCGGCTCGGCGACTTCGGGGCCGGTCCCCGTGTCACAGGCGGCGGTCGCCAGCGCCAGCGCGACGACCGTCGTCGCGCCGATCCGGCCGCGGCGGGTTCTGCGATGATCGAACATGGAGTCTTCTCCGTGTGGGTTCTCGACCGTGAGCGTGTTCCGTCGTGCATGAGTGACGCGGGGTCCGGGTCTGTATGACACGAGGCCCGGCACGCGCTCTGCACCTCTTCGGCAGCCCCCGGGGTGCGGGGACCCGGCCGGATGACCGCGAATCGCCCGCCAGGAGTGGCGGACGCACGCTCGGGCCGCGGCGGCCCGGGCCGGTCGGACGCCTCGCAGATCGGGCCGATCGTTGCATGATGCCAGAGGAGACGTCAGATGTTTTTCTTCACGCCCGCGGAGGCCCTTCTGGCCGGCCTCCTCGCACTTCGGCGCTTCGGACGACTCCGTGGCTCCCTCCTGGCCGTGGCCCTCTTCGCCGGTTCGATCTACGCGCTGCCACCCGTGGCGTGCGGCTGTCTGCCGAGCCTGCGTCGGTGTGACACGTCGCTGCGCTGGATGTCCTGGGTGCGCTCGGACCTGAAGAACTTCGCGTCGCAGGAGGAGATCTACTTCTCCGACGCCGGGGTCTACTCGTCGAGCGCCGAACATATCGTGTTCGTGAACACCGACAGCATCACGATCATTTTCGAGGCGACGACGGATGGCTGGGCCGCGTGGGGCACGCACGCGGCGCTCGACGACCGGGAGGGCTGCGCCATCTTCTACGGCACCCCGCCCGAGCTGGATGCGCTCGGCCCCGTGGCGGCCGAGCTGCTCGCGCGGGCGGCGCCCGGTGAGCTGAGCTGCACCGGCCGGCGCTGACGCCGGTCGGCTCGCTGTCGCGCCGGAGCCGCCGCCCGTAAGCTGTCCTCCCCCGGAGGACGGCATGGACGACACGCTCCACCACAAAGCCCTTCTGCTGCTGCTCGTCTCCCTGGCGGGCTGCACCGCCGAGCCCGATTTCGACCTCGTGCTCGCGGGCGGCGACGTGCTCGACGGGACGGGTGCCGCGGCGGTCCGCGCCGACGTCGGCGTGCGCGACGGCCGGATCGCCGAGATCGGTGACCTGGCGGAGCGGTCGGCCGCCGAGCGGATCGACGTCTCCGGTCACGTGGTGGCGCCCGGCTTCATCGATCCCCACACGCACGCACGCGGTACGATCTTCGAGATCCCCACCGCCGACAACTTCGTTCGCCAGGGTGTGACCACCCTCGTCGAAGGCAACGACGGCGGCTCGCCGCTCGACCTCGGTCGCTGGTACGACTCGCTCACCGCCGCGGGCGGGACGGGTCCCAACTTCGCCATGTTCGTCGGGCACGGCACCATCCGCGAGGAAGTCCTCGGGGAGGAGGACCGAGCGCCCTCTCCCGACGAGCTCGAGCGCATGCGCGCGCTCGTCGAGCAGGGGATGCACGACGGCGCGCTGGGCCTGTCGACCGGGCTCTTCTACCTCCCGGGGAGCTTCGCCACGACCGAGGAGGTGATCGAGCTCGCGCGGGTCGCCGGGCGCTACGGCGGGATCTACATCTCGCACATGCGGAACGAGGGCGACGGCGTCTTCGAGTCGATCGACGAGACGATCCGCATCGGGCGCGAGGCGGGCATCCCCGTGCAGATGACGCACCACAAGATCGGGGCGTGGCGCAACTTCGGCCGGGCCTCGGAGTCGGTGGAGCGGATCGCCGCCGCGCGCGCGGACGGCGTCGACATCACCTTCGACCAGTACCCGTACACCGCGTCGTCGACCGGGCTCTCCGCGATCATCCCGCGCTGGGCGCAGGAAGGCGACCGGCTGGAGGAGCGGCTGGCCGACCCCGCCACGCGTCGGCGCGTGGTGGCCGACATGATCGAGTGGATCGAGATGCGCTTCGCGGGTGATCCGTCGAAGATCCAGCTCGTCTCGTGCCGGTTCCAGGACACGAGGGCCGACGGCGGCGCGGCGCCCACGGCGAATGGCGAGCCCGCGTCGGCGGGGCCGGCCGCCGCCGCGGGCTTTCCGGACGATCTGGCGGGCGTCACGCTCGCCGAGATCCTCGCGTTCCGCGGAGTCGAGGCCACGGAGACGGCGGTGGCCGAGCTCATCCTCGAGATCGACGGACTGGGCGGGTGCGGCGCCATCTTCCACGCCTTCGACGAGGGGGACGTCCGGACGCTCCTGCAGGCCGAGCACGGGATGATCGG